>NZ_JACBWZ010000017.1 GCF_013870595.1 Streptomyces sp. WELS2
CGGAACAGCCCGGCACCGCCCTGGGCTGTTCCTCCATCACGTCCGAAACGTGCGGTCCAGACGCGGGGCGCGGGCGGGCTACAGGGCGACGGCGTCGCGCGCCCACCCGGCTCACGGTGGCGCCGTGCACCCCGTTCCCGCCGGCCAGACCACCGGGCCGCTGATCACGGCTCGGCACCGCCTCTCTCCGCCCGCTTTGAGGCTGGGCGGCCGGTCGCTTCCCGATGGGGCTCCAGGCAGGCGGCCGCCGGGTGCCGGTCAGGGTGCGTTTCGGCGACGTGCCTCGCGGCGGCTGTGGGTGGCGTGGAGGGAGCCGAGCAGGTCCAACGCCTGGGCACTGGGGCCGCCCGGTTCGGCGTGGTAGATGACGAGCTGCTGGCCGGGCGCGTCCCGTACGTCGAAGGCTTGGTAGGTGAGGGTGAGGGGACCGACGTCCGGGTGGTGGAGGTGTTTGGCGGCCTGGGTCTTGCCGCGCACGGTGTGGCTGTTCCATTGGCGGGCGAACAGAGTGCTGTGCTCGGTGAGGGTACGGACCAGCTCGCGCAGCCGCGGAGCGTCCGGCTCGAAACCCGCCGCGTGGCGGAGGTTGGCGACAACGGCCTGGGCCGCACGGTCCCAGTCCGTGTAGAAGTGCCGGCCTGCGGGGTCGAGGAACGTCATGCGGGCCAAGTTGTCCGGCGGATCGAAGGGGGCGAAGAGGGCGTCGGCCAGGGCGTTGGCGGCGAGGATGTCCAGGGTTCGGTCCAGGACGAATGCGGGGGTGTTCGGGTAGCCGTCCATCAGCTGGCGCAGTGCGGGACCGACCCGTCCGGACGTGTGCGCGGCGAGGTGGTCGACGGGTGCGGCCCCGGCGAGCCGGTACAGGTGCGCGCGGGTGTCCTCGTCGAGCCGGAGTGCCCGGGTGAGGGCGTCGAGAACCTGGGGTGAGGGGTTGCGTTCGCGCCCCTGCTCCAGGCGCGTGTAGTAGTCCGCGTTCACTCCGGCCAGGACGGCGACCTCCTCGCGGCGCAGTCCGGTGACCCTGCGGGTTCCGTAGCTCGCCATGTCGACGTCCTGTGGCCGCAGGCCTGCACGGCGTGCACGCAGAAAGTCGCCCAGGTGGTTGTCGGTCATGCGTCCAGGTTAGGCACACGCCCGGGTGCGCTGCCTGGGTGTGCCGCACCCAGGCAGCGCACGTCCTGGTCGACGGCTGCCGACCTGCTCATTCTCGGTGGAGAGAGCGACTGGCGCGGGACGCGCGCTGATCGCGGAGAACCGAGGAGAGGAGCCGCCCATGGCCGGGATGGGCAACGGTGAGCGGCGGGATGCCGAGTTCGCCGGGAAGGCAGCCCTTGTCACCGGGGGTGCGCGAGGGGTCGGCAGGGAGACGGTGGCGCTGCTGAGTGCCCGCGGCGCCCGCGTCGTCGCCGTCGACCTGCGCCCCGAAACCGAGGACCTGCCGGAGGAGTTTCCCGGTGTCCTGGCTGTCACCGGGGACGTGACACGGGAGGAGACCGCCGTCGGGGCCGTGCGCAGGGCGGTCGACGCGTTCGGGAGGCTGGACATCCTGGTGAACAACGCCGGGCGCACCGTGAACAAGCCCGTCACCGACACCACCGCCGAGGACTGGGACGCGGTGATGGCGGTCAACGCCCGCGGCTCGTTCTTCTTCGCCCGCGAGGCCTTCGGGGCCATGCGGGCCGGCGGTGGTGGGGCCATCGTCAGCACCGGCTCCTACGCGAGCACCGTCGGGCTGCCCGAGGGCATCGCCTACAGCGCGTCCAAGGGCGCTCTGGCCCAGCTGACGAAGGTACTCGCCGTCGAGGGCGGGCCCCTGGGCATCCGCGCCAACCTCGTTGCCGCGGGCGTGATCGAGTCCGACTTCCTCGACACCTTCCGCTCCGACAGCCGCGCCTACCTCGCGTCCTTCGCCGACGCCCAGCCCCTGGGCCGGGTGGCGCAGCCGGCCGAGATCGCCGAGGTGCTGTGTTTCCTCGCCTCCCCGCGCTCCAGCTTCGTCACCGGAGCCGTGGTCGCCGCCGACGGCGGCTTCACCGCGCTCTGAACCGGCACACAGGGCACCGGACACACCACACGAGGAATCGAGGGATGACCATGACGGGACGCCTGGCAGGAAAGACAGCGCTGATCACGGGCGCGACGGGAGGCATCGGACAGGCCACCGCGGAGCTGTTCGCTCGTCAAGGAGCACAGCTGGTACTCACCGACGCCTCCGCCGAGGCCGCGGCGGACCTCGCGGCCCGGCTGGGACGCTTCGGTACCGAAGCACTGGGCATCGGCCTGGACGTTTCGTCGCCGCGGCAGTGGAGCGAGGCCATCGCCCAGGTGAAGCGACACTTCGGAGGGCTGGATGTGCTGGTGAACATCGCCGGGATCGTGGACTGGGCCGGCGTCGAGGACACCGATCCGCACACGTGGGACCGGGTGATCGCGGTCAACCAGACCGGCACCTGGCTGGGCATGAAGACCGCCATGCCGCTGCTGCGCGCTCGCGGCAATGCCTCGGTGATCAACACCTCGTCCGTCCTGGGGCTGATCGGCAGCGGGGGCGCCGCCGCGTACCACGCGTCCAAAGGAGCAGTACGCCTGCTGACCAAGACCGCCGCCGTGGAGTACGCCGCTCAGGGCGTGCGCGTGAACTCCGTGCACCCGGGAGTCATCGCCA
Organism: Streptomyces sp. WELS2; assembly: GCF_013870595.1. Taxonomy (GTDB): domain Bacteria; phylum Actinomycetota; class Actinomycetes; order Streptomycetales; family Streptomycetaceae; genus Streptomyces. The sequence goes on from NZ_JACBWZ010000017.1 coordinate 2,666, forward strand.
CCCCCATGATCCAGGAGATCCTCCACCAGGAGGGAGACCAGCAGCCCGACATCGTGCGGACCCCGATGCGGCGCGCCGGCCGCCCCGAGGAAATCGCCCCTATGATGCTCTTCCTGGCCAGCGACGAGTCCTCGTACGTCACAGGGGCGGAGTTCGTCGTCGACGGCGGGCTCACCGCGCACTGACCGGCCGGCTCCTCACGGCACGGTCAACCGAGGGCCGGTCACAGCCTGGTGGCCGGCCAGACAGTCCCGGCCGCGGTGGCGGCGAGCCCGGCGTTGAGCCGGCGATCAAACAGTTGGAGGCCGATGTCGGGACCTTGCTGTTGGCATCACGCTCACTCTGGTGGGCATGGTGCTGCTCGACGAGGCGCGGGCCCTGCTCGACCATGCCGACCACGTCCGTGTACGCGTGAGCGCGGCGGCCGGCGTCGCGACCATCACCGTCGGCATCCTGGGCGACGGCACCCACCCGGGACTGTCAAGACTGGCCGCCGACCACCGCCGAAGCCACCCCGGCATCGACATCCGCATCCGCGACACCGATCTGAGCGACCCGACGTGCGGGCTGCGCGCGGGGTTGAACGCGGGACGCCGCGTGGGCAACACAGGTCCCTGTAGGCCGCGTACGGGTCATCGGACCGCCAATGAGTGCCCTCTATTACGGGGCTGACGTTGCCCCTGAGGGCAGGGTTCACGGTTTACCGAGCAGTTCCAGGGGAGCCTCTTGCGGGGTCAGAACCTTGCCAAGTCGCGCCTCGTGCCCCAGCCGGCCCTGGGTTACCGGGACAGCCTTTGTGGTCCGCGGCAGCCGCACCCTGTGGGAGTGCCGGCACCGCGGCACGGAGCGCGCCGACGGCAGTCGCCGCGCCGATGGCTTGGCCATCGGCCTCGGCCGGATCACCCAGGCCGGCCTGTTCATGGAAAGCCGGCCGACACCTGCATTCGGGTCCGGCAGCGGGCCGAAGAAGAAAAGAACTCGCTCCGGAGCGAAATCTTTCGGTCACCTAGCTGACCCTGGACGGGTGTTGATTCCCCTGGGGGGTTCAAGTACCGTGTCTGCCGTGAAAATAGGACGCCCCGTCAGGGCTCAGGGATTACTCAAGAAGATTACCGCCGCAGCGGCGGTCGCCGTCGGCTTGACGATTGCAATTCCAGCCACCCCCGCCGCCGCGGTCAACACCGTCGACTGCGGAAATCCGGTGATTCAGGAGTATGCTCGCATCGAGACGGGCTACCTTCCGGGGCCGGTATGTCTCGCTAATGCCGGCGCGATGAGCATGAACCTCTATCTCAGCACAGCTTTTCATTCCGGTAACAACAAAGTCACATTCTTCTACACCGTGCAAGAGAACAATTACCAGACCTCCCTCACCCTCGAAAAATGGCAGGACCGAGGCCTCCCGTTCGGCTTGCACGCCACCGTGACTTCCGTGGTGATCTGGTGACGAGGACGCCGCCACCCCACCGCCCGTAGCAAGCGGCCGTCACGTGCCTTGCGAGGCAAGACCGGTCAACGCGAGGACAGAAGCGGCAAGCTCTTCCGGCTCGGTGTCGCCGGTGGTCAGCAGGCACGCTCCGGGCGGCACTTGGAGGGTGGCCGCCTCCTTCGGCGGCGATCGCCTCTTTCAGGCCCGGTCCGGCGAGGCCGCGGAGGCGGTCGCCGACGATGTGCGGCCCTTCCTCGCCGGGCGCGACGGGTGATTTGGTCGGCCGACGTCCGAGGTTTCACCCCGAGCATCACCAGCCGACACCGCAAGCACCCCCGGAGAACTGTCGCGGTGACCGGATCACCGGTCGGCACCACGACGGCTGCCCCGTGAGCGGCCGTCTGGCGCACCATGGCCAGGGCATTGCGGACACGCGGCGGTACGAGACCGCCGTCCGGTGGACCGGCGCCGACGAAGCCAAGCTGGTGCGTATCAACGTAGGCGACACTGCGGCCCCGGCTTGACGGCAGGGAAAAGATCCGGAATCCGACCGTGGAGGAACCGACGCCGCCTGGTCCTGTCAGCGTCAGCGACCGCGGGCCGGGCTCCACGTCCGGGGCCGCGCCCGCGGCACGCCCGGTGCCGCCGCCCCGGGCCGAACGGGCCTACGCTGTCGTGGCCGCGGTCACCGTCTTCGTCCTGGCCTTCCTCGCCCCGTTCGCGCTCATCCTTGAAGTAATCCCGCCGGGGACCGCTTCGACCCCGGATCCGGCACGCACCAGCCCCGCTGCCGGATCCGGCTCCGGCCTGCTCAGCGTGCCCTGGCCCGGACTCCGGCCACGTGGGCACGTCCGCGACCGGGGCCGAGCGTGCCCGCTCACCGGGCCGTCGGGCGGCGCAGACTCGACGTCGAACTCACCGACGAGAGTCGTGCCGCATGGCAGGGCGCCCTGGTCGGGCAACGGTCCTCAGGGCGGTGTCTCTATCACCTCGCGAGCGCGCCGGGCGAACCGCTCCCGGCTCACTTCCACCGCGTCGACCGCGTCCTGCAGGCCGGTGCGATAGCCGTCGCCCGGCGCCTCACCTCCTGGCAGGTCGCGGCGTACTCCCTCGAGGTACGTCCGCAGGGACCTCACCTCCGACCACACGTTCACGGCTTCGACGGCGACGGATTTCGGTCCCATCAGATCAAGCCGCGCCTGTGCCTTGTAAAGCGCGTCCACCGCGGTACCGAGTTCGGTCACGGCTTCACGCAACACCTCGGCGGAGGGCGGGGAGTTCCGCGCCCATGGACCGTCGTGATGCGCGATCCGGTGCAGCACGCTGTCGACCGGTTCCGCTGCCTTCATGAAGGCGAGGTACGCCTCCAGACGTTCGCTCCGCAGGGCGCGGCTGTGGTCCACCGCGCCCTGGTCACGCGTCTGTCGACGAGCGGCCGCGTACGTCAGCCACGAGGTGCACAGGGTGCCGACGACGCCCACTCCGGCCCCCGCCACGGCTGCCCATCCTTGGTCCATGCGGAACATCCTCGCGCGGTACGCCGACGCGCGGCATCTGTTCCTCGGATCTTTTCGTCTTCTAGACTCACCAGCCGACCAATCGCCACACGTGGAATACCACACGCCCTGGCCTGGAGGCGGACGGATGGCCGCAGCACCACATCCCCGACCGGAGGATCCGCCGGAGGATTCGGCGAAGCGGTTCGCTTTCGAGTTACGTGCTCTGCGCAACTCGGCAGGGAATCCGACATACCGTCAGATGGCCGCGCGTACGGGCCAGTCGCCCGGCGCCCTGTCCGAGGCCGCGCAGGGCGGGCATCTGCCGCCCCTCGAGGTCGCGCTGGCCTATGCCGAAGCCTGCGGTGGCGATCGTACGGAATGGGAGCGGCGGTGGCGGGCGGCGGAGGCCGGCCTCACCACTGCACCAACGCCGAAGCGCCGATGGCCCGTCATCGCCGTCGCCGGGACCGCCGCACTCGCGTTGGCCGTCGCCGGAGCCGTTCTCGCGAAGCGGCTCGTGCACGAGTCACCACCGGCGGACTCCACCGGCCGTTCCGCTCGCTTCTTCGCCGACGACGATGTCTTCAACCAACGTCATCCGCACCCCCGCCCCGCACCCGACTCCGCGCGGATGGTCGCCGACCTGCTCGCCCTCGGACGCGTGGAGTTGAACACGGGCGAGGCCAGTCCCGTTGTGTACCGGGCCGCTTCCAGCACGCCGACCTACACGATCACGCCGCGCAAGCACCTCGGGCAATGGGGAGCCAATCCATTCGAAGGCATCGGCTTTCCCTGGGACGCGGCCTGGAAGGCGCCAGCGGAACGCCAGTGGACGGTGGTGATCGCACCGGACGGACGTTCCCTGGAATGCTGGCGGGCCCAGGTGCGGAACGGGAAGCCGAGTTGTGAATGGGGAGCGGTGTCCGATACCCATGGCTCGTCGGTCTCCGCCAAGGGCCAGCCCACGGGCAGCGGCCTCTCCCGCCTCGCCGGTATCATCACCCGCGCCGACTGGAAGGCCGGGCACATCGACCACGCCCTCGGCTTCGGCACCCCGGACAACAACAGCCAGTACGTCTACCCGGCGGTCAGAAGCGACGGTGGCGGCCAGGGCCGGTGGCGTGAGGGGCAGTTCATCTGGCTGGATCCCGCGTACGACGTCGACGCCGACACCTCGCTCACACCGTACGAGCGGATGATCGCGAAGGCACTGCAGGAATACGGCGCGTTCAACGTCAAGAACTCGCAGAAGTTCGGCTTCGTCTCCGAGTACGGATCCAAGCCGCCAGGAAGCAAAGAAGAGTACGCGTCTCTCGAACACATCAAGTTCGCGAGATATTTGCGCGTGGGGACGATCACTCCTGCGTCGTAACCGCCGGGTTCGGGCCGCACATCCACGTGTCCCACTCCCTGCACGTCGCCCGTTACCTGCTACCGCCGAGCACGTGGACCGGGCGCTGGCGGCCCTGGCCCGCATTGGCGGCAATCCCCTGAAGGAGTGAACAGACCTGATCGAACGAGTTTGGGACGGGAGCGCCCAGAGCCCCCACGGCCCCCTCCCGGTCCTCAAACATGCGTTCACCGGATACCCCCGTCCGGACCGTGACGCGTCCCGGTTCGCAGCGTTTTTTAGAGCACCTGTGCCAGACCGACGCCCAGACGGAGGACACCATGCGCCCCAAGCCGACTCCCCCGCAGCAGCTTCCTGGAATCGAACAGCACCCCTTCATCGCCCTGCACAGCGTTGACACGGCCGTGGTCTCGAAACACGCGGTGACGAGGTGGGCGGCATGAGCGAGCGCACCGATGCGTCGGCCGAGGGCGTCCCCGCTCCGCGGGCCACCCCCGCGAACCCGGACCAGGACCAGCCGGACGACCGGCCCACGGGAAAACCGGGAGCCGGCGCGCAGGCCGGTCGGGAGGCGCAGATGCGCTACGTCGACCTGACGGGGAGCCGTGAAGCGGCCGGCCGGTCCATCAGGACGCGGGACATGGCCCGGCGCCTGCCCCAGCTGGTGCGCCGCTCACTGGCCCTGGCCTGGCGGGTCGACCACCGGGCGACCGTGGGCCTCCTGCTGTGCCAGGCCGCCGCCGGCGTGACGCAGGCCCTCGGGCTGGTCGCCATCAGCGGCACCCTCACCGCGCTCTTGACCGGCGGCGACATCTATCACCGGCTCCTGGACGCCTGGCCGTCCGTAGCCCTGCTGGCCGGCGCCGCCGGGGTGCGCGCCCTGCTCGGGATCACCGTCAACTGGCTGTCCTCGCGCCTGGGTCCGCTGATGTCCCGCGAGGCCGAGCAGATGCTGCTGGCCGGCTGCGCCGAAGCGGAGCTGTGCGCCTACGACGAGCCCGACTTCAACCGCGCCCGCGAGGCCGCCGACCGTGGCGCGCAGGTCACCGGCGATCTCATCGACGAGGGCCAGGACCTGATCGCCTCGGGCGCCGCCTTCCTCGCCGGAGCGATCGTGCTGGCCGGCGTGCACTGGACGCTGCTGCCGCTGCTGGTCGCGGCCAGCCTGCCGCAGGCCCTCGCGCAGGTCAGCGCCGCCCGGGTGCGCTACCTGGCGAACCTGCGCAGCCACGGCGACCAGCGGATGCTGTCGGTGCTGCGCTGGCACATCTACACCAGGGAGGCCGCCGACCAGATCCGCGCCGGCACCATGGCCGGCTTCCTCTCCGGCCGGTACCGGCAGACGGCCGCCCGGATCAACAACGAGGACCGGGCCGCGGCCGACCAGGGCGCCCGCATGTCCCTGATCGGAGCGCTGTGCGGAGGACTCGGATCAGCGGTCGTATGGGCGGCGGTGGTGTGGCTGCTGGCCACCGGCCGGATCAGCGTCGGGCACGCCGGCACAGCCGTCTTCGCCCTGCAGACGTCCGGTCAGGCGGTCCGCGGACTCGTGGCTGTGGGCGCGCGCGCCGTACGCACCGGCCTGTACATGGACGACTGGTCCGGCTTCCTGGACCAGGCCGGGGGCTTCCGCATGCGCCGCGGCTCACACCGGCCCGGACCGCCGGAGCGGATCGAGATCAAGTCGGTGTCCCACCGCTACGCGGGCAAGGACGGTGACGCGGTGTCCGATGTGTCGCTGACGCTGCGGCGCGGCGAGGTCACCGCTCTGGTCGGGTTCAACGGCTCCGGGAAATCGACGCTGTCGAAACTGGTCAGCGGCCTGTACCTGCCCACCCGGGGCGAGGTGCTGTGGGACGGCGTGCCCACCGGTGACGCCGATCCGCAGGCGCTGTGGCGGCAGGTCGCCCTGGTGCCGCAGGAGTACGCGCGCTGGCCGCTGACCGTGCGGGAGAACGTGACCCAGGGGCAGCCCACGGCGCGCGGCGACGCCGCGGTGCGTGAGGCGTGTGAGGCCGCCGGCGCGGACGAGGTCGCCGACCGCCTCCGTTCCGGACTGGACACCCTCCTGGCCCGGGAGTGGCTGGGCGGTGAGGAACTCAGCGGCGGCCAGTGGCAGCGCATCGCCCTGGCACGGGCGTTCTTCCGGCCGGCCGGACTGCTGGTGCTGGACGAGCCGACGGCGAACCTCGATCCCCGCGCCGAGTACCGGATCTTCCAGCGGCTGCGGGATCTGGCCCAAGACCGGGTGGTCCTGCTGGTCACGCACCGGATCACCAACGTCGCCGTCGCCGACCGCATCGTGGTCCTGGACGAGGGCAGGATCGTCCAGGAGGGCACCTACACCCAACTCGCCCAGCAGCCCGGACTCTTCCGGCAGTTGCTGTCCTATCAGGTCACCTCCGAGCCGGACGGCGAGCGGCGCGAGGCTCCCGCATGAGCGCGAACGGCGTCATTGCCCGCGGTGCGCCCTGCCGGAACAGCCGCGCCAACAGCCATGGCGCCGCCCGCTGCGGCAGCGCGCGGGCGGCTCCGCCACGACCTGGTGGAACGCCGGATCCCGGCCGAACTCCCGGCCCGGACCGCCAGGGTCCTGGCAGCCGGGAGACGACCCGGTTCGCGGCCGGGTTCGGCCCGTTGGCGGGGCCCGGGGGCAGCCGGACGGGGCTTGCCGGGCAGCGATGTCGTGATCACGACCGATGAGAGGCGCCGAGAGGGACCGCGTCGCGCCGTCAGGATGCTTTCAGGCAGCTGATGGCACGGTCGGGCCTCATGACCCACGAGCTGTCCGAGGCTCCCGAAGCCGCACCGGCCGGCACCACGGCCGCGCCGTACGGACATCGCCTTCGCTCTCGGTACGGCGGCCGGTGATCCGGTCGCCGGGCACATGGCCCTCGGCGCCTCCATCGGTGACCACCCCTCACAGCCGGAAGCGGACGGCGGTGTCGGCACCGTCGTCACCGGCGTCCTCTTCCTGGCGGTCGTCCTCGGCCGGGTGGTGTACCCGACGGTGACCAGCGGGGATGTCGCCGAGCCGGAGAGCGCGGCACGCCCAGCGGCCTGGACCGGTGCGAAAGGCGTTCAGGCTGCGTTCAGGCGGCATCTGACAGAGTCGAACGCCTCGGCCGGCCCGCATGCGTCGGCCGAGGTCACAGGGCGTCCGCCCCGCTGAGGACGGGTGCCCTGTCGTCGTACCCCCCACGGAACGACAGGAGTGTCCGGCCTTGGAGAACAACCCCGAAGTCCTCACCGACCTCGACGTCGCGGGCACGCGCCGGTCCACGGCGAGCGGAGCCTCGTCGGTGATGAAGAAGCTGCCGGAGGTCACGCCGGCCTTCTGGGTCATGAAGATCGCCGCGACGACGCTGGGTGAGACGGCAGGTGACCTGTTCGCGCAGACGCTGAAGCTGGGTTACTTCCTCACCACGATCGCCCTGTTCCTGATCTTCGTGGTGACCCTGGTCGTCCAGCTTCGAGCGCGGCACTACAACCCGTTCTGCTACTGGACCGTGATCTTGTCGACCAGCATGGCCGGCACCACGATGTCCGACTTCATGAACCGCGACGCCAGCGCCAGGTTCCTGTCGCACGGTGCCACATCGCTCGGCTGGGGGCCGCAGGGCCTGGGGCTGGGCTACCCGACCGGCGCGGCGATCCTGATCTCGATCCTGCTGGTCGTCTTCGCGGTCTGGAAGGTGTCCGGAATGACCTTCGAGATCCGCGACATCGTCACGTTCCGCGGCGAGGCCCTGTTCTGGTCGGCGATCCTGGTGTCCAACACCCTCGGCACCTCCCTGGGCGATTTCCTGTCCGACAGCTCCGGCCTCGGCTACCTGGGCGGCGCTCTCCTCGTCTCCGGGGCACTCGCCGTCCTCGTCGCACTGATGAAGGTGCCGGTGGTGCCGAACGTGCTGCTGTTCTGGATCGCCTTCGTGCTCACCCGACCGCTCGGCGCCACCGCGGGCGACTTCCTCACCAAGCCGGCCGTCAAGGGCGGCCTCGACCTCGGCACCGCCGGCTCCTCGGCCGTGCTGCTGGCCGTCCTCTTCGGCCTGATGGCCTACGCCCACGCGCAGGAGAAGAAGGCGGTGAAGCTCTCCGGGCGGGAACGGCCCCTCACCCGGCAGGCAGGGTGACCGTGAACCGGGCCCCCGGTCCGTGCCCGGGATCGTAGGACACCTCGCCGCCGACGGCGCGGGCCAGGCGCCGCGCGAGTGGCAGTCCCAGTCCCGCGCCGTCGTGCCCGTCCGTGACGTCGGCGCGTCGGCCCGGCTGGAACAGCTCCTCGGCGAACGCCCTCGGCACGCCGGGCCCGTCGTCGACGACGTCGATCAGAACCGATCCGGTGCCGCGGTGCGCGGTCACGGTCACGCGCGAGCGGGCGTAGCGGACGGCGTTGGCGAGCAGCGGGCTGACGATACGTTCGAGCAGAGCCGGCGTGACACCCGCCTCCAGCTCCGGACAGGCCGCCTCGACCGCGGTCTTCACCTGGTCCGGCGCGTCGAGCTGTCGGGCAAGACGGCGCAGAACTGGTACGACACCGGCCGTACCGGGGGCGATTGACGGGTTCCGCGCATGCTCGCGGGCGTCGTTCAGCAACGTGTCGCAGATCCTGCGCATGGATTGGGCGGCGTCGGCTATCACCCGGTGACTGGCGTGGGTCTCCTCGTCGGAGCGGGGGCGTCCCCGCCACCAGTCGAGTTCCATGATGATCCGGGTGAGCGGGGTGCGCAGTTCGTGGGACAGCTCTCCGCTCAGCTGCTGCTCGTGACGCAGCACCGCGCGTATGCGGTCCAGCAGTGCGTCGAGGGAAGCGCCCAGGGCCGCGAGTTCGGCCGGGTGCTCCGCGGAGCCGAAGCGGTCCACGGCGGCCACCGCACTCCATTGGGTGGCCTGCTCGGTCATGACCCGCACGGGGCGCAGTGCCCGGCCCACCGAGAGCCGGGTCAACGCATACGTGCAGATCAGCATCACGGCGTCCAGGACGAGCGATCCCAGCAGCAGGGTGCCGGCCGAGTTCCGGTACGGGGCGAGGTCCAGGGCCGTGACCACCATGGCGGCCGTGTGACGGCCGGATACGGGCCGGGAGCACAGGCGGACGGAGCGGGGACGGTCCGCGTGAACGGTCGCGCAGCCACGGCCGCCCTGTGCGGCGAGCCGGGCGGCGGCCCGGGTCAGCGGACCGTCGGCCGCGGCGGAGGCCGGCTGTTCGAGCAGGTGCGTGCCGGCGTAGATCCAGACGTTGCTGTCGAGGAACCGGTCGTCCGCGGTCTCCCGCACGCGCGCCCGCGAACCGCTGGTGTCGACGGTCGTGGCCACCGCGTCCGCGCGGGTGCGCAGCTCGTCGTCCGCCTGGTGCCGCAGGTGCCGCTCGACAACCGAGTTGAACACCACGGTCAGGACCGTCACCAGCAGGGCGGCGGTGGTCAGCGCGACGAGCGAGAGGCGGCCACGCAGCGTCCGGGGAGCCAGGCGGCGCAGGAGGGGCCTCATGACAGCCGGTGCCCGATCCCGCGTGCCGTGCCGATCGTCAGCGTGCCGCCCGCCTCGCGCAGCTTGCGGCGCAGCCGGGTCAGGTACTGGTCCAGGGTGTTGTCGCTGACCTGCGCGCCCTCGGGCCAGCCGGCGCGGACCAGGTCACGGCGGCGCACGAGGCCGCCGCCCGCGGCGACGAGTGCGGCCAGCAGCCGGAACTCCGTCGGGGTCAGGGCGACGGGGGTGTCGCGAACGGTCACGCTGTGCCTGAGCGCGTCCATCCGCAGTTCTCCCACTGCGGTCATGGGACGCGGGGAGGACCGCTTGAGTGCGGCTCGCAGCCTGGCCGCGAGTTCGGCGAGGTGGAACGGCTTCGGCAGATAGTCGTCGCCCCCCGCGGAGAACCCGGAGAGCCGGTCGGTGATGTGGTGCCGAGCGGTCAGGAAGATCACCGGGGCGAGGAACCCGTTCGCGCGGAGCGCCTGGCACACATCCCGTCCGTCCGCGTCGGGCAGGCCGATGTCCAGCACGGCCGCCGCGACCTCCGATGTGGCCAGGCGCAGGGCGGTGGCGCCGTCGGCGGCGGGGACGGGCTCGAAGTCCTCCTCGTACAGGCCGCGGCGCAGCACGTCACGCAGGGCGTGATCGTCCTCGACGACCAGGATCCTAGGGCGCATGGTCCTCCTCCGTCGTCCCTGCGGCCGGGTGGGCCGAGTCACTCACGAAGGATGCGGGCAGGCGACGGGCCGCGGCACACAGGCACGTCCCCAGCCACCCGGCGGCGAACAGCCAGCCGCCGACGACGTCGGTGAACCAGTGCACCCCGAGATAGACGCGGGTGAGTCCGACCAGCAGGGCCCAGCAGCCGACGGCGAGGCGAAGCGCGGTCCGGCCGCGCGGGGCGCGCAGACTCAGTGCCACGATCAGCAGCCCGGCGGTCAGTGCGGCCGTGGTGGTGTGCCCCGACGGAAAGGCCCAGCCGCTCGCGTGCGTGGCCCAGTCGTCCCGGGGCGGACGGGCCCGGTGGACGAGTTCCATCAGCCCGTACCGGAGCGCCTGTCCTGTGCCGAGGCAGGCGAGGCAGAGCGCGGCGGCGAGGAGCCTGTGCCGCGGCGTCCGCCCCGCGACAACGCCGGCCAGTGCGGCGAGTACGTACGCGATGGCACCGGTTCCGGTGGCGGTCAGCCCGCGGGCCAGGGCGAGCGCCACATCGGGGCGGTGGCCGACCGCCCAGGAGAGGAGACCGTGGTCCAGCCGCAGCGGAGCACCACCGCCGCCCACGACCGCCATGATGAGCACTCCCAGCGCCGTCCAGGCGCCGAGACCCACGCTGCCCGCCAGCTCCGTGGCCTCCTTGCGGTTCACGTGCCGGCCAGGAGCGGACGCAGCACGGTGGTGGTCAGGTGACGGGCGAGCGTCTGCGCCCACCGCCGCAACAGGAGCATGGCGGCGAGTGCGGTGAGCCCGCCCACGAGCACACCGGTCACGACGTCGTGCGGGTAGTGCGCGCCCACCCAGACCCGCGAGGCCGCCATGGCGAGCGCGGCCACCGCGGCGAGAACTCCGAGGCGACGTGAGACGAACATCAGTGCCACGGCCGCCGCCGCCGCGATCGCCGCGTGATTGCTGGGGAAGGACCAGTCACCCGGCGCGGGGCACGCCTCGAGCGTTCTGATGTGCAGGCTCCGGCACGGCCTGTCCTCACGCACCACCAGCTTCAGGACAGCGTCCACGCCGTACGCCAGGGCCGTGATCACCGGAACGGCCAGCGCCGTCACCGCCGCCGTGGCGCCCGCGCGCCGAGCCCGCCACCAGCCCAGGACCATGAGCAGGGCGAACAGCACCAGCCCGTACGCCGACCACGCCGTCACCGCGTCGTCCAGCCAGCCGGGCGAGCGTCGTGCCAGGTCCACCACATCCGTGTACGCGGCGCCGTCGATCGACGCTCCGCCGAACGCGAAGGTCATCCCCGGACCTCCTTCGCCCGGGCCTGCCCGCGGCCGCGGTACAGCTCGGCGGCGAGGGGGATCAGCGAAACCACCACGATCAGCGCCACCAACGGCAGCAGATAGCGGTCCACGTTCGGGATCGAGGAGCCCAGCGCGTATCCCGCCAGGGTCAGTCCGACGCTCCACACCAGGCCACCGGCCACCTGCCAGACGGTGAACACCCGCACGGGCACCGCCAGGGCGCCCGCCAGCGGATTGAGCACGGTGCGCACCACCGGCACGAATCGCGCCAGCACGATCGCCTTCGCGTGGCCGTAGCGAGCGAGCAGTTCCTCCGCTCTCCTCGCGCCCTCGTGCAGCCGTGCCGAGCGACTGCGGGCCAGCAGGGCACCGCCCGCCCGGCGTCCGATCAGATAGCCGCACTGCGCGCCGACCAGGGCGCCGAGCACCGCGGCCACCAGCAGCGGACCGAGGGACAGCCGCACGCCGTGCCGTGCCGTGCCGGTGCACAACAGGCCCGCCGTGAACAGCAGGGAGTCGCCCGGCAGGAAGAAGCCGATCAGCAGGCCCGTCTCGGCGAACATCACCGCGCCGACGCCCAGCACGCCGAAGGCGGCCAGCAGTGACTGCGCGCTGAGCGGATTCACCGCGAGCTGCGACGACAGAACCACGGGTGTGGTCATCGGCAGGAGTCCTCTCTGTGCGGGCGACCGCGTGCACGGCACCCGATCGTCTACAATTGTGTAGACGGTCTACAACACTGTAGACGATCGCGGGGTGAGGATCGTTCCCATGAGCGACGCAACGCAGGAACGCCGGCCGGCGGGTGAACCGGAGGCCGCCCTGTGGGCCGCGGACGAGCCGCTCACCGCGGCCCGGGTCCAGGCCGAACTCGACTCCGGCCTGGCCCGGACGACCGTGACGACGATCTTGTCCCGCCTGCATGAGAAGGGAACCCTGGAGCGGGAGCGGCGGGGCCGCGGCTACGCCTGCCGGCCCGTACAGGATCAGCACGGCCTGACCGCCCTGCGCATGCACGGCGAACTCGCCCGCGACACCGACCGCGAGACGGTTCTGGCACGCTTCGTCGCCCGGCTCAGCCCGGACGACGAGCAGATCCTGCGGCGACTGCCGGAGGAGGGCCTGTGACGATCACACTCCCGCTGACGCCGCTCATCCCGCCTTGCGTGGCACCGGCCCCGCCCCCTGCCGGCCGGCATTCCCGCCGCCAACCTCCACGACAGCCAGGCCCTCATCCCGCTCGTCCGCGGCACACCGCCCATCCGCTCCCGCCGGGGTCCTCCGCACCACCAGCGAGGGACGAGTGGGCGAGGAGGCCGGCGCCCGTCGTGGCGCGCCCGCGGGACCTTCCCGTCCGGTTCGTCGCCGTCGAACCGTGCGAGCGCCGCCGGTCGATGCGATGGCGGCGGCGGACCCGGGAGTTCACTCCAGCGCGACCTGGTGCAGCAGCCGAGTAGCCGCAGGGCTTCTTGGTTCCACGATTTTCGGCTGTCTCTTGTCGAGTTCCATCCCGGTATCGGCCCTGATCACGTACGTGCCGCTCACGGCTCCTTTGCGCCGCTCTTCCCCGCCGCGACTTCCGTCCGCTCCGGACCTGGTTGCCCCCGGCATGCTTCGAAGCTGGTAATACCGACCTCAGTCGACTTAAACGTGGCGTCCCTCACTACGATCCGTATGAGTGTCAGCAAGGACATCGACCTGGCCTGTAAGCGCTTTCCGGAGAGCCGGTGAATGTGTGACGGTAAGGGCACCAAGTCCCGCACAGAAGAGGATGAACAATGAAGCTTTCCGTGCGCCGTTCACTCGGTGTCGCAACAGTCGCCGCCGCCGCACTGGCCGCCACGGTCGTGCCCGCCGCAGCGGCCACCACATCACCCACCACGGCTTCCGCCATCGGGCCGACCATCAACCGTACGGACTGTAACGAGAACAGCTACCTCGAAATCCACAACAACGAAGGACGCGACACGCTCTGCTTCGCCAACGCCGGAACGATTCCCGTCGCCATCTACGGGGTGAACTGGGTCGAGTCCGGAAACAATGTCGTGACTCTCCAGTTCCAGCGGGATCTGAGTGACCCGAGGCTCGAAACCATCACCCTCCAGAAGTGGAGCTCGTGGAACCCGGGCCACATCCACGAGATCATTTCGATCAGGATCTACTGAGATTGAAGCACGTCCTGGGGGCGCCTTTCGAGGTGCCCCCCTTTTTTTAATTTCGAGGTCCCCCCCTTTTTTATTCCACGAGGTCTTCGTCCCCAGGATCGCCGCGAGATGCCGGCCCGCGCTCGAGGCCGGCGGATTCCGGCCGGCACCGGCGGATCGGTGGAGTCGATCACGGGCGACCGGGCAGGGTTGGGCACATCGCGTGCGGCCGGCCGGTCCGATCCGGGGACCGCGACGTGGTCGTCTGCGGTGAATCCGGGGTGCGGAATGTGGCTGAACGTGTCGAACGTGGATCTGCCCGCGCAGCAACAGTTGCCCTTCTGGACCGAGTTGGTCTGCCGTGAGCTGGCACCGCTCGCCCTCAGCGGCATGAACACCAGGAGTTTCCCCGCGTGGGCCTCGGTACTGGACCTCGGCTCCGTACGTGTGGCCGCGTTCAGCAGCCCGCCCGCGCACCTGAAGCGCACCTGGGCGGACATCCGGCGAGCCGACCCTCGGCACGTACGGCGGCCAGGTCTGCGACAGCAGCCACATCATGGGCTGGGTCAAGGACACGAAGGCCGACGGCTACTGCGTCTTCTTGCGAGCGGAGCATCGAGAAGGTCTACGCCCCCTGACACGAGACACCGCTGTAGAACTCGCTGATCCGGGCCGCCGACCAGGCCGGGTACACGTCAGGAGACCCGTGGGCGGGCCGGCGGCCGGCCACACGCACTCCGTTGCCCGGCGACGGCAGGATCGGAGTGACCCATGCCCGGACCGGTTACACCACCTCAGCCCCCGGCCGGCTCACCCCGCTCCCTCGGTCGCACAGAGCACTCCACGACCGAACCCTGGCACGCCGAACCAGACCGTGTGCGGGAGCGGGCTTCACCGGGCGGCGTGCGGGTGCGGACCGGCCTGTGGGGTGCGGTCGTCAGCGGGTCAGCAGGTTCTCCAGGATGTCCGCCCCCTTCGACGCGCCGCCCGCCCCGCGCACGATCCGGCTCAGGGCAGCCGCCCGGGGGCGGCGGGAACGGGCGTCCTGGACGGCGTCGCGCAGGCCCTGCACGGTGGGCTCGGCGAGCGTCCTGGCGACCTGCAGTTCCTCCGCACGCCGGGCGACCGCCCGCTGTTCCGGGATCTGCGGTACCGCCACGAAGGGCACCCCGTGATAGAGGGACTCCATGGCCGAGTTCATCCCGGCGTGGCTGACGAACACCTCGGTGTGCCGCAGCACCGCCACCTGCGGCACGTGCGCGTGCACCTCGATGTTCGCCGGGATGGGGCCCAGCGCCTCCTGGTCCAGTGCGCCGACCGCCATGACGACCTGCCAGTCGCTGTCCCCGAACGCCTCGATGCAGGTCCGGTAGAACCCGGGCCGGTCGTTGAAGACGGTTCCCAGCGATATCAGCAGCACCGGGGCCCGCGACCGGGGGCTCCACTCCTCAGCGGTCTGCCGGCTGCTCAGCGACGGCCCGACGAAGTGGAAGCGCTCGTCGAAGGTCTCCCCCGACATCTGGAACTCGCGGGGGATGAACACCAGGCTCGTCGGGGCCACGTAGCCGAACATCAGGTTCGGGTCCTCGAGGAAGGTGTGGCCCTGCGCGAACTTCCCCATGTCCTGGATCGCGGCCACCAGCCGGGGGTTGGTGTGGTCGAAGCCGGCCGGCAAGTACACCTGCGCCGCCGAGAAGGACTCGTTTTCCGCGAAGGTCGGCACCAGGGAGATCTCCCGCACCCGGAGCAGGTTCGCCAGCATCCTCCCGGTGAAGGTCACCGAGTCGTAGCACACCGCGTCCGGCGGGTCGGACGTGAAGTGCTCGGCCAGGACGGGGAAGGAGGCGCGGGCGTCGTCGAGGTAGTACTCCATCGTCACGGCGAGCTGTTCCGCCGTGAACTCGCTGCGCGCCGCCATGTCGGGCGGCAGCTGCGAGGGCAGGGTCACCGGCGTCGCCCCGGCGGCGACGGGGCCGTCCATGGTGGCCGGTCCGGTGGCGTAGCTGACCCGGTGACCGCGCCGGACCAGCTCTTCGACCAGCGGCAGGGTCGGGTTCACATGCCCGGACGCCGGCGCGCTCACGAAGGCTAAATGGGCCATCAGCCCTCCTCCAGGATGACCGGCAGCGTCTTGTGTCCGTTGGTGAAGAAGGAACCCAGGGGCTCGAGTTCGGACGACGGGACGGCCAGCCGCAGCCGGGGGAACCGGGAGAAGAGCGCGGACAGCGCCGTCGTGGCCTCCAGCTTCGCCAGGGGGCTGCCGAGGCAGTAGTGCACGCCGTGTCCGAAGGTGAGGTGGTCGGCCCGCGACGGCCGGGTGACGGAGAAGTCCTCCGCGTCGGCGCCGTGCCGCGCCGGGTCGCGGCCGGCCGCGCCGTAGGACAGCAGGATCGCCTCGCCCTTGCGGATCCGCACGCCGTCCACGGAGACGTCCTCGACGGCGTACCGCAGCGGCAGGTTCGGCACCGGCGCCTGCCAGCGCAGGGTCTCGTCCACCACGTCCTCCCAGGTGCTGGTCCCGGACCGGACCAGGGCGAGCTGGGACGGGTGGGTGGCCAGGGCGTGGATGGCGTGGTCGAGCAGGTTGACCGTCGTCTCGAAGCCGGCGGAGATGGTCAGCAGCAGGGTGTCCAGCAGTTCCCGCTCGGACAGTCGTGTGCCGTCCGCCTCCCGCGCGGCGATCAGGTCGCTGGTCATGTCGTCGCCGGGGTCGCGCCGTTTGGCGGCCACGAGGTCCTTCAGCAGCATGTACAGCTCGCCGGAGGCGGCCTGCACGCCCGCCGGGTCCGCGTCGAGGCTGAACACCGCGTCCACCAGCCGGCGCAGGTCCGCTCCTGTCTGCGCGGTCACCCCGAACAGTCCGGTGATGACCTGGATCGGCAGCGGGAAAGCGAACCGTGCGCGCAGGTCGACCGCCTGCCCCGGCGGCACCGCGGCCAGGTCGGCGATCAGGCCGGCCGTGATCTCCTCGACGCGCGGCCGCATCGCTTCGATACGGCGCGGGGTGAACGCCTTGGCCACCAGGCTGCGCAGCCTGGTGTGGTCGGCCCCGTAGGCGGTGAACATGTTCTGCATCGCGACCCACATGATCAGCGGCCAGTCCGGCGGGATGTCGCCGTCGCGCCACAGGGGCCAGTGCTTGTTGGCGTCCTTGGAGACCTTCGGGTCGAGCAGCAGCTTCTTCGCCAGGTCGTGCCCGGTGACGGCCCAGGCCGGCACGCCACCGGGCAGTTCGACGGGCGTGGCCGGGCCGCGCTCGCGCAAGGCGGCGGCCTCGCCGAAGATGTCGCCGCCCGAGGGGTCGATGACATACGCGTCGGCGGGCGGGGCCGACGCGCGCACCGGCTCGGTGAAGGTGGTGGTCGTACGGGGTTTGGGCGGCTCGGTGACCTCCAGCAGGGAGGCGGTGAACCGCGATCCCATGCCGAGGCCGATCGACATGATGGTGTCGCCGGGCTGGAGGGTCTCGTCGTGCAGCAGGTGGTCGATGCCGAGCAGTTGGTCGCACGGTCCGACGTGGCCGAGCTCGCGCAGCATCGGCCAGGTGGTGCGGCCCAGGTCGATGCCGAGCGGCTCCAGCACGACGACCTCCAGCTGGGCCAGGCCCAGACCGGTGACGACGAACCTGGTGATGTCGGCGACGCCGACGCCGGCCTCCTTGGCGGCCTGCTCGACCGCGGTGACCAGTGCCCCGCTCATCAGCGTCAGATACGGGGCCAGGCCGGTGACCTCGATCGGCGTACGGTTGCGGTGGCCCTCGGGGTCCGGGATCGTCGGGGTGGCGAGGACCTCCATCTGGGTCGCGGAGCTGTTGGCGGTCGCGACCAGCCGCGCCCGGCCGCCCTCGCGGTTGAGCACGGCCGCGACCGCTCCGTCGGCCAGGAAGATCCCGATGCTGGGCTGCCAGCGTTCCCACCGCGGCGGCAGGAACCGGGCGGTGGCGGTGGCCAGGGTCGCGGTGGCGGCGGGGTCTGCCACCAGGTGCGCGGCGGCGGACTGCAGTGCGGCCGAGCCTCCGTTGCTGGTCGCCTCCACCTCGTAGACGAGGGCGTGGCCGAGGCCGAGGACGCGCTGCAGGTGGCAGGAGGACGCCATGTGGTCCTGGTGGTCCATCTGGGCGTAGGCGGCCATGGAGATGTCGGCGCCGCTGAGGCCGGACTCGCGCAGCGCTCCGATCGCCGCGTGCACCGCCATGGCGTGCTCGGTGACGTCGTCGGAGCGGGTGAACGACACGAAGTCCGACAGCGCGAGCAGCCGCCGCATGGTCTCGGTGTCCGGCACGGCCTGTGTCGCGGGCGTGCGGGGTGGCAGGTATCTTCCCGTTCCGCCGATGTAGACGTTGTCCCAGATCATGCGTCGTCCTTTCCCCTGAGTGCGGACAGCCCGGCCCCGTAGCCGCTGAAGTCGAGGAGCCATGTGCTGATGGCCAGAGCGGTGGCCGCCGAGTGCTCCTCGAGCACGGTGAAGTGGTCGCCCGGGACGGTGAGCGTCTCCTGGGCGGTGGTGGACAGCCGGGGCCACGAGCGCTTCCCCGTGCCCACCAGCAGTACCGGCGCGGTGACGGGCTCGGGGTCGCCGGCCAGATCGAGGTAACGGCCCATGGCGAGCAGCCGGTCGTCGTCGACCGGCTGGACCTGGTGGCCGGCGTCGAGCATGCCGGTGAGCACACCCGGCAGGTCGTCGGGGTAGCCGTCGATCAGCACCACGGCGCTGGGCCGGGCCCCCCGTCGTTCCAGTTCCCTGGCGGTCGCCAGCGCCAGCCACGCGCCCACCGAGCGGCCGACCAGCACCGGTGCGGCGACGGCCGGCACGGCGTCGGCGAGTGCCTCGACCCGGGCGCCGGCGTCCGCGGGCAGCGGGTCGCCGGCGAAGCCCGGCAGGGTGACCGCCGTGACGTCGCGGGCGGCCTCCAGCGCGGCGGCGAACCGCCCGTACTCCTCGATGCCGCTCGACGCCAGCGCGGACGGCAGGCAGACCAGCGACGGCTGGAGGAAGCCGGCCGCGAGGGCGACCACCTCGGCCTTGGGCGTGTCGGTGGCCGGGCCCAGCCGGGACGCCGTGGCCAGCAGGTCGAGGCCGTCCTGCGCGCGTCCGACGTCGACGGCCTGGCGCAGCAGGCGCTCCATCGGCCCGGCAACCCGGTTCTCCGGCGAGCACAGTTGTCCGTAGAGGTGGTTGACGAGCTGTTCGGGCGTCGGGAAGTCGAAGACGAGGGTCGCCGGGAGCTGGAGCCCGGTGGCCGCGTTGAGCCGGTTGCGCAGCTCGATGGCGGTCAGCGAGTCGACGCCGTGGTCGCGGAACAGCCGGCGGGGGTCGTCAATCCCGCCGGGTGCCATCCCGAGGATGCTCGCGCTGTGTGTGACGACCAGTTCGAGCAGCAGGGCGCGCTGCTCGGGCTCGGGCAGGGCTTCGAGCCTGGCCCGCAGGTCGCCGGGGCCGGCCGCCGGGGCCGGCGTGCGCCGTGGCCGGGCGAGTCCGCGCAGCAGCGCGGGCGGGGTGTCGATCGCCGCGAGGTCGAGGCGGACCGGTACCAGCGCCGGGCGTTCGCCGGCCAGGGCGGTGTCGAACAGGTCGAGGGTCTGCTCGGTGGCCAGCGGCAGCATCCCGGTCCTCGCCAGCCGGCGGTGGCCGGCCTCGGTCAGGTTCCCGGTGATGCCGCTGGACTCGGCCCACTGGCCCCAGGCCAGGGAGGTGGCCGGCAGACCGCGCGCGTGCCGGTGTTCGGCGAGCGCGTCGAGGAACGCGTTCGCGGCGGCGTAGTTGGCCTGCCCGGGGGCGCCGAACACCCCGGACGCCGAGGAGAACAGCACGAACGCCCGCAGGTCCAGGTTCTCGGTGGCCTCGTGCAGGTGCCACGCGGCATCGGCCTTCGCGTGCAGCACCGTGTCGATCTGCTCCGGTGTCATCGATCCCACCACGGCGTCGTCGACGACCCCGGCGGCGTGCACGACGACCCGCAGGTCGGGGATCGAGGCGACGAGATCCCTCAGTGCCCCGCGGTCACCGGCGTCGCAGGCCACCACGGTGAGGGCGGCGCCCAGCTCCTGCCGGAGCCCGGGCGGCTCGACACCTCGGCGGCCGGCGAGCACCACGTGCGGGGCGCCGTGCCGTGCGACCAGGTGCCGGGCGAGCAGGACGCCGAGGGTTCCGGTGCCGCCGGTGATCAGCACGGTGCCGTCCAGGGGTGCGCCGTCCAGGGGCCCGGACTGGGCGGCCGGGGTGGCTGGGGCGGTCCTCGCCAGCCTCGGCACGAGGGCGGTTCCGTCGTTCAAGCGGATCTCGGGCTCGCCGTCGCTCACGGCGGCGCGCACCGCGGCGGGGATCGCCTGCCGTGAGGCGGCCGTGCCGTCGTGCCGGACGGTCAGGATCCGCCCGGGGTGCTCGCTGTGCGCGCTGCGCAGGAAGCCGCGGGCGGCGGCCGAGGCCAGGTCGTCGCCGGTGAGGACCACGAGCCGGGCCGGTGTGTCGGTGGCCAGGAACTCCCGGACGGTGCCGAGCAGTTCCCGGGTCACCGCGTGGGCGGCCGCGACCGGTTCGCCCTCGCCGGCGACTTCGTGGAGGACTGTCTCGGTGTCCGGGCCGTCCGGTGCCGCCATCGGGATCCAGTCGACGGCGAACAGCGTGTTCGGCCGACGCCCGGACCCCGGACCCACCGCTTCGACGGGCCGCAGGACGATCTCGTCGATGCTCACGACCGGTGTCCCGGCGGTGTCGGTGACGCGTACCGCGCAGGTGTCCGGCCCGGTCGGGTGCAGCACCACGCGGACCGTGGCGGCCGACCCGGTGACCGTCACGCCGGAGAACGAGAAGGGCAGCCGCGCCGGGCTGTCGCCGGCGCCGCCGTCCTCGGCCGTGAGGCCGGCGAGCAGGGTCAGCGGCTGTATGGCGGCGTCCAGGAGCGCGGGGTGGAGGCGGTAACCGGTGAGCTGCGCGGGGTCCGCCGGGAAGCTCACCTCGGCGTGCAGGTCCTCGCCGTGCCTCCGGATGCCGGTGAGACCCTGGAAGGTCGGCCCGTAGTCGTAGCCGGCTTCGGCGAGCCGGTCGTAGAGCGAGCCGATGTCGATCGGCGCGGCCTCGCCGTCGTCCGCCTTGGGCACGGCCGCCCGGTCGGCCGGTGTCTCCCGGTCCGCCGGGGGACTGAGCACGCCGGTCGCGTGGCGGGTCCACTCGTCGGGCTCGGCGGAGGTGCGGGAGTGGACGGTCACGGGCCGGCCTCCGGTGTCGTCGGGCGCGCCGACGGTGACCTGTACGTGGACACCGTCGCGCTCGGACAGCACCAGCGGCGCCTCCAGGACCAGCTCGGACAGGACGGGAGTGGCCGTGTGCTCGCCGGCGTGGACGGCCATGTCCACGAACGCCATCGCGGGCAGCAGCGTCGAACCGAGCACGGTGTGCTCGGCCAGCCACGGGTGGACGGACGCGGAGAGCTTCCCGGTCAGCACCACGCCCTGCCCGTCGGGGAGCTTCACCAGGGACCGCAGCAGCGGGTGGTCGGGTGTGTCGAGGTTCTCCGACGGGGTGGTGGGCTGGAGCCAGTAGTGCTGGTGCTGGAAGGGATACGAGGGCACCCGCACGCCTGTCCTGGT
>NZ_JACBWZ010000170.1 GCF_013870595.1 Streptomyces sp. WELS2
GCCCGCCCCCGCGCCGCGCCTGGCTGGGACTCGCTGTCCCGCTGTGCGGGTATGGCCGCCATGTCCATGCGGCCAGGGTGACAGACCGGACCCGCCTATAAGCGCCGAGTCACGGAACTGACCGGAAGACGGAACCTTTCGAGCGCCGGTGAGCGTTGAATTCGAGCGTCGGTGAGCGGTGACGGCACGCGGCCGCGCGACGGCGGGGCGGCGCCGCGTGGCGCGAAACCGTGGGCGGCCCGCGCTCGCCCCGGCGGTCTACGCCTCTCTGGCGCCGGCGTACATCTCGTCGATCAGGTCCTTGTACGTCCGCTCCACCACCGGCCGCTTCAGCTTCAGGCTCGGTGTGATCTCGCCGTGCTCCACGTCGAGGTCGCGCGGCAGCAGCCGGAACTTCTTGATGGTCTGCCAGCGCTGGAGCCCGGCGTTGAGCTGCCGTACGTACCCGTCGACCAGCTCCACCGTCTGCGGCGCGGCCGCGACCTCGGCGTA
The DNA here is from genome assembly GCF_013870595.1 of Streptomyces sp. WELS2. Taxonomy (GTDB): domain Bacteria; phylum Actinomycetota; class Actinomycetes; order Streptomycetales; family Streptomycetaceae; genus Streptomyces. Next base: position 493 of record NZ_JACBWZ010000170.1, read on the forward strand.
CGGCCTGCCCTCCAGGCCGTTGTCCTTCGCCCACTGGAGGATCGCGGGCTCGTCCAGGGCGATCAGGGCGGTGCAGTAGTTCCGGTCGGCGCCGTGCACGAGGATGTTGGACACGTACGGGCACACCGCCTTGAACCGGCCCTCGATCTCGGCCGGCGCGACGTACTTGCCGCCGGAGGTCTTGATGAGGTCCTTCTTGCGGTCGGTGATGCGCAGATAGCCGTCGGGCGAGAGCTCGCCGATGTCGCCGGTGTGGAACCAGCCGTCGGACTCCAGCACCTCGGCGGTCTTCTCGGGCTGCTGGTGGTAGCCCTGCATGATGCCGGGGCCGCGCAGCAGGATCTCGCCGTCGTCGGCGATGCGGACCTCGGTGCCGGGCAGCGGCTTGCCGACCGTGCCGGTGCGGTAGGCCTCGCCGGGGTTGACGAAGGAGGCGGCGGAGGTCTCGGTGAGGCCGTAGCCCTCCAGGATGTGGATGCCGGCGCCGGCGAAGAAGTAGCCGATCTCCGGGGCGAGCGCGGAGGCGCCGGAGACACAGGCGCGCAGCCGGCCGCCGAAGGCCTCGCGCAGCTTGGCGTAGACGAGGGTGTCGGCCACCTTGTGCTTGGCGGCGAGCCCGAACGGCGCCGAGGCGACACCGGTGCGGCGGAAGTTGTCCTGGGTGACCTCGGCGTACTCGCGGGCGATCTCGGCGGCCCACTGGAAGACCTTGTACTTGGCCGCGCCGCCCTCGCGGGCCTTGGCCGCCACGCCGTTGTACACCTTCTCGAAGATGCGCGGCACCGCCGCCATGTACGTCGGCCGCACCACCGGAAGGTTCTCGATGATCTTGTCCGGGCGCCCGTCGACCGCGGTGACGTGTCCGACCTCGATCTGGCCGGAGGTGAGCACCTTGCCGAAGACGTGCGCGAGCGGCAGCCACAGGTACTGGACGTCGTCCATGGTGACCAGGCCGGTCGCGGCGATCGCCTTGGCCATGTACGCCCAGTTGTCGTGCGGCAGGCGCACGCCCTTGGGGCGGCCGGTGGTGCCGGAGGTGTAGATGAGGGTGGCGAGCTGCTCCTTGGTGATCGCGCCGACCCGCTCCTTGATCAGCTGCGGGTGCTGCTCCAGATAGGCGGCACCGCGCTCCTCCAGCTCGGCCAGGCTGATCACCCAGTCGCCGGTCTCCACACCGGCCGGGTCGATCACCACGACCTTGGCCAGGGCGGGCAGCTCCGGGCGCTTCGCCACGGCCTTGGCCAGCTGTGCCGCGTCCTCGGCGACCAGGACCCGGCTCTCGGAGTCGGAGAGGATGAACGCCGACTCGTCGGCGTTGGTCTGCGGGTAGATGGTCGTGGTGGCACCGCCGGCGCACATGATGCCGAGGTCGGCGAGGATCCACTCGACGCGGGTGGAGGAGGCGAGCGCCACCCGCTGCTCGGGCTCGATGCCCAGCTCGATGAGCCCGGCCGCGATCGCGTACACCCGCTCGGCCGCCTCCGCCCAGCTGAGCGACTCCCAGTCGTCGGGGCCCTCGCCGGCGGCCGGCGGGACGGGGTAGCGGTAGGCCTCGGCGTCCGGTGTGGCCGCCACGCGCTCCAGGAAGAGGGCCGCCACGGACGGCGGACGGTTCTCGATCAGGGTCTGTGTGTCGCTCACGACATCCTCCGGGGCCCGCGACGGTGCGGCTGGCTCGGTGCGGCTGGGTTGACTCACGGTGGGGTAGCGGACTGTTGTTTAACTCGCGAGTAACTAACGAGCAGGGATCAGGGTAAGGGTCGGCCGCCCGCCGCGTAAGGGGCATCGGCCCGACACTTTCCGACACCGGGCCACGCCCGCTACGCACGGGGGCCCGCCGCGCTTTCGCACGACGGGCCCCCCGCATGCCCGCTGTGCGGGCGTAACCGGCCGTAACCGGCGGCTACTTCTTGCCCTTGGCCGACCCCGCACCGTCATCGCTGGACAGGACGGCGATGAAGGCCTCCTGCGGAACCTCCACGGAACCCACCATCTTCATCCGCTTCTTGCCTTCCTTCTGCTTCTCCAGCAGCTTCCGCTTACGGGAGATGTCACCGCCGTAGCACTTGGCGAGGACGTCCTTGCGGATGGCGCGGATGGTCTCGCGGGCGATGACCCGGGCGCCGATGGCGGCCTGCACCGGCACCTCGAAGTTCTGCCGCGGGATCAGCTCCTTGAGCTTGGCGACGAGCCGCACGCCGTACGCGTACGCCTGGTCCTTGTGGGTGATCGCCGAGAAGGCGTCCACCTTGTCGCCGTGCAGCAGGATGTCCACCTTGACCAGGGAGCTGCTCTGCTCGCCCGTGGGCTCGTAGTCCAGGGAGGCGTAACCGCGCGTCTTGGACTTCAGCTGGTCGAAGAAGTCGAAGACGATCTCCGCGAGCGGGAGGGTGTAGCGGATCTCGACACGGTCCTCGGAGAGGTAGTCCATGCCCAGCAGCGTGCCGCGCCGGGTCTGGCACAGCTCCATGATCGCGCCGATGAACTCGGTCGGCGCGAGGATCGTCGCCCGCACGACCGGCTCGTACACCTCGGCGATCTTGCCCTCGGGGAACTCGCTCGGGTTGGTGACGGTGACCTCGCTGCCGTCCTCCAGGATCACGCGGTAGACCACGTTGGGGGCGGTGGCGATCAGGTCGAGGCCGAACTCGCGCTCCAGCCGCTCCCGGATCACGTCCAGGTGCAGCAGGCCGAGGAAGCCGACGCGGAAACCGAAGCCGAGGGCGGCGGAGGTCTCCGGCTCGTAGACCAGCGCGGCGTCGTTGAGCTGGAGCTTGTCCAGGGCCTCGCGCAGCTCCGGGTAGTCGGAGCCGTCCAGCGGGTACAGACCGGAGAAGACCATCGGCTTCGGGTCCTTGTAACCGCCGAGCGCGTCGGTGGCGCCCTTGCTCTGGCTGGTGACCGTGTCACCGACCTTGGACTGCCGGACGTCCTTCACCCCGGTGATGAGGTATCCCACCTCACCGACGCCGAGGCCGTCGGCCGGAAGCATCTCCGGCGAGTTGACACCGATCTCCAGCAGCTCGTGCGTGGCGCCGGTCGACATCATCCTGATGCGCTCGCGCTTGTTGAGCTGGCCGTCGATGACACGGACGTACGTCACGACACCGCGGTAGGAGTCGTAGACCGAGTCGAAGATCATCGCGCGGGCGGGCGCGTCGGCGACTCCGACCGGCGCCGGGATCTCCTTGACGACCTTGTTCAGCAGCGCGTCCACACCGAGACCGGTCTTCGCCGAGACCTTGAGCACGTCGTCCGGTTCGCAGCCGACCAGGTTCGCCAGCTCCTCGGCGAACTTCTCCGGCTGCGCGGCCGGCAGGTCGATCTTGTTCAGCACCGGGATGATCGTGAGGTCGTTCTCCATCGCCAGGTACAGGTTGGCGAGGGTCTGCGCCTCGATGCCCTGGGCGGCGTCGACCAGGAGGATGGTCCCCTCGCAGGCGGCCAGCGACCGCGAGACCTCGTAGGTGAAGTCGACGTGCCCCGGGGTGTCGATCATGTTGAGGATGTGGGTCGTGCCCTGGTCGGGGCCCTCGGTCGGGGCCCAGGGCAGACGCACCGCCTGGGACTTGATCGTGATGCCGCGCTCGCGCTCGATGTCCATCCGGTCGAGGTACTGAGCACGCATCTGCCGCTGCTCGACCACACCGGTCAGCTGGAGCATCCGGTCGGCGAGCGTGGACTTGCCGTGGTCGATGTGCGCGATGATGCAGAAATTGCGGATCAGAGCCGGGTCGGTACGGCTCGGCTCGGGCACATGGTTAGGGGTCGCGGGCACGCAGGGTCCTGTCTCTTGAGGCGCCTTATGCCTCGGGTCGGATCGTTACGTAGTCTCCATGGTCCCACGGGGAGGGACCCAGAGCCGTTTTGGGCTGTCCGGAGGGCCACTGGTACTGTAGATGGCTGTGCCTCATGCCCTCTCAGCGCGAGGCGCGACAGAAAATTTTGGATCACCGGTTCGGGACCCGAGCGGCCCCGCGCCTGAACCTGAAAAGGCTCCTTCGTGGCGAACATCAAGTCCCAGATCAAGCGGATCAAGACCAACGAGAAGGCGCGGCTGCGCAACAAGGCCGTCAAGTCCTCTCTGAAGACCGCGATCCGCAAGGCCCGTGAGGCCGCTGCCGCGGGTGACACCGAGAAGGCCACCGAGCTGCAGCGCGCTGCCGCGCGTGCGCTCGACAAGGCCGTCTCCAAGGGCGTCATCCACAAGAACCAGGCCGCCAACAAGAAGTCGGCGCTTGCTTCCAAGGTCGCGTCCCTCAAGGGCTGAACCTCCTTTCTGATCTGACCGCCGGAAGGACCCAGAGCGGGCCCTCTCTCATCCGCTCCCGACCGGCACCCCGGACCCACGCGCGGCCTGCGTTCGCCACGCGGGCGTGGATCCACAAGCTTGATCCAACGGCCCCGGCGCCTTCGCCTTTCCCCAAGGCGGGCACCGGGGCCCTTGGCATGCCTGGGCACTGCCTCGGGCGCGCCTGGAGAAGGGTGGGGCTCCCTGGGCAGACGCGCCGGGCGTCCGCTGCCCATGAGCGCGCGCCGGTTGCCGGATGCACGCGCTCGTTGACCGTCTGTCCGATGCCCGTGTTTCGGCGGGGCGGCGGAGCTATCCCAGCCGGTGGCTCATCGGCAGGCGGGCGGGCCGAGCCGGGGGCCTCCGCCGCTCCCCCTAGTGCCGGCTCGTCCGTGGGCGGGACGGACCGGGGCGGGCGGGGGCGGGGCGGACCGGCCTGCCGGCCCCCGCTCCCTTGTGCCGCTCGTCGGTGGGTGGGGAGCCATCCGGTCAGGCCCGGCCTCTGGAGCGGGCGGCTCGGGCGATCACCACGACCGCCTTCTCCAGGGCGTACTCGGGGTCGTCGCCGCCGCCCTTCACGCCCGCGTCCGCCTCCGCGACCGCTCTGAGCGCCACCGCGACCCCGTCCGGCGTCCAGCCCCGCATCTGCTGGCGCACCCGGTCGATCTTCCACGGCGGCATGCCCAGCTCACGCGCCAGATCGGCCGGCCGACCGCCGCGGGCCGAGGACAGCTTGCCGATCGCCCGCACGCCCTGCGCCAGCGCGCTGGTGATCATCACCGGCGCCACGCCTGTCGCCAGCGACCATCTCAGGGCCTCCAGCGCCTCCGCCGTACGCCCCTCCACGGCCCGGTCGGCGACCGTGAAGCTGGAGGCTTCGGCGCGCCCCGTGTAGTACCGCCCGACGATCGCCTCGTCGATCGTCCCTTTCACGTCGGCGACCAACTGCGAGACCGCCGAGGCCAGCTCCCGCAGATCGCTCCCGATGGCGTCGCAGAGCGCCTGGCAGGCCTCGGGGGTGGCCGACCGCCCTAGGGAGCGGAACTCGCCCCGCACGAAGGCCAGCCGGTCCGCCGGCTTGGTCATCTTCGGGCAGGCCACCTCCCGCGCGCCCACCTTGCGCGCCGCGTCCAGCAGCCCCTTCCCCTTGGCGCCGCCGGCGTGCAGCAGCACCAGCGTGATCTCCTCGGCGGGCGAACCGAGGTACGCCTTCACGTCCTTGACCGTGTCGGCGGACAGGTCCTGCGCGTTGCGTACGACCACGACCTTGCGCTCCGCGAAGAGCGACGGGCTGGTCAGCTCGGCGAGTGTGCCGGGCTGCAGCTGGTCCGGGGTCAGGTCACGTACGTCCGTGTCGGCGTCGGCGGCCTTGGCGGCGGCCACCACCTCCCGCACGGCACGGTCGAGCAGGAGGTCCTCCTGGCCCACGGCAACGGTCACCGGGGCGAGAGGGTCGTCATTCGCAGTCTTCCTGGCCATCGCCTACAGCATCCCACGCGGCACCGACAGCCAACCGGCTCCACCACCCTGAGCGGTCCCGGAGCGGATCCCGAGGGCGGCTCGGGGTCACGGTTCCTCGCGCCAGCCGTCCCACTCCCCCGCGAACGCGTCCAGCTCGGCGGGGTCGAGCCGCTCGCCCTCGTCCCGCAGGACCACCAGCCACTGGGCGTCCTCGGCGTCGTCCTCACCGGCCAGCGCGTCCCGGACGAGCCGGGGCTCCTCGTCGATCCCGAACCGTTCCCCGAGCGCCTCGGCCGCTTCCTCGGCGGCGTCGCGGTCGGGCAGCACCAGCACATGTCTCACATCGCTCACGGGCCCATTCTCCGGCACCCGGCGGAGGCCTCCGGTCCGGGCCGGCCCGCAGTCCCGGACCTGATCCGCCGAGGTCGGCCCAGGTCAGCCGGCAGGCCTGCCTGTGCGCGGAGGCCGGGCCTGCGCGCCCGGGCCGTGTGTACGCCCCGTGTACGCCGTCGGCAGGTCCGGTCCCCGCCCTGGGGTCCGCCTGGCCTCGCCGTTGGTACCCGCGGCCCCCGGAACCGGTTACCCGCGACCCCCGGGATCGGTACTCGTTGCACCCGGCCACCGGTAGTCGCCGGCACCCGCCAGGACGCGCCCGGCGGCCCGTCGCCGTGCCCCGGTCCAGCCGATCCCTGCGGATGGGCTCTGCCACGCAGGCGCGGTACCGGAGGGTCGGCCGCCGGCTTCGGCCGGGGTGATGCCGCGCGGTCAGCTCCTCGGCACGATCTGTACGTCGAGGTCGACACGGATGCTCGGTCCGACCGCCGCGATGCCCCGGGCCAGCATCGACTGCCAGCTGATCGTGAAGTCGTCCCGGTGCAGCTCGGTGGTGGCCCGGCAGGCCGCCCGCGTCTCGCCCTCCACGCCGTTGCCGAGCCCGAGGTACTCGGTGTCGAGCGTGACCGTGCGGGTCACCCCGTGCAACGACAGCGCCCCGGTGACCGCCCACCGGCTGCCGCCCTTGTGCACGAACCGGTCGCTGTAGAACTCCAGCGTCGGGAACCGCTGCACGTCCAGGAAATCCGCCGACCGCAAGTGGTCGTCGCGCATCCGGATCCCCGTGTCGATGGAGGACGCGTCGATCACCACGTGCATCGCCGACCGTTCCATCCGCTCGGCGATCCGCACCACCCCGGCGAAGGAGTCGAACCGCCCGTGGATCCGGGCCAGTCCGATGTGCCGTGCGGTGAAGCCGACCGAGGAGTGCGCGGGATCCATGTCCCAGTCACCCGGCGCCGGCGGTTCCGGCGGCTGGGCCACCTGAAGCGTCACATCGCCCAGCGAGGCGAGGGAGTTCTCCCCGACCAGGGCGGCGGCCCGGTAGGGCGCGTAGCCCTCGGCCGCCACCGCGAGCCGGTACTCCCCCGCCGGCACCATGGCCAGGAACAAACCGTAGGGGTCCGTTCCCCCCGTCACCACCCGGCGGCCCATGGCGTCGGTGACCGTCAACTCCGCGCCGGTCACCGGCTCGTCGACCGGGTCGACCACCCGGCAGCTGAGCACTCCCGCGTGCGGTGGTACCCGGACCCCCGCCAGGGGATTCGACCGTTGCACGCGGCTTCTCCGGTTACCCGACAACCGACCGAACATCCACGACACCCCTGTACCCCTCGACATGATCCATTGCCGAAGGTTCATTCGATCACCGATGCGGCTTTCGAGGCAACACGGGCCCACATCACAGGAATCCGCTGCATGCGCCGGGACTGATCCGAATTAGTCGCTGAGGTCGGGGTTTCACACAGCCACCACACGGCTTATCCGGTGTGACACCGGGTCAGCGCGCGGTCGTCACCCGCATCCCCCCGTCCCTCCCCCCGGTCCCGGTGAGCGCGAGCGCCCCGTCCCGGTCGGTGCGCAGGACCGTCGCCCCGCCGCTCCGCAGGGCGGCCACGGTCGACGGTGCCGGATGGCCGTAGGGGTTGTCGGCGCCGGCGGAGACGAGTGCCACCCGGGGTGCGGCGAGGCGCATCAGCCGGGGATCCTGGTAGGCCGAGCCATGGTGGGCCACCTTCAGGACGTCCACCCCGGCCAGGCCGGCCGCCTCCGGGGACCGCAGCAGGGCCTGCTGGGCCGGGGGTTCGAGGTCCCCGAGCAGCAGCAGTCGCAGCCCGCCCGTGCGCACGAGCAGCGCGACGCTGGCGTCGTTCGGCCCTTCCGGCTGGAAGGCCGGGCCGGGCGCGGAGCCGGGACCGGGTACGTAGGCGGGACCGGGTACGTAGGCGGGACCGGGTACGGAGGCAGGACCGGGTACGGAGGCGGGCGTTCGCGTTCCCAAGGGCGCGCCTGCTCCCTGGGGCGGGGGCCACAGGACCCGCCAGCTGAGCGGTCCGACGCGCCGTTCCTCTCCCGCGGTGGCCGTCACGACCGGGATGTGCCGCCCGGCCGCCTCCCTGTGGACGAACCGGGCCTGGTCAGCCGGTTCCGCGAGGGCGGTGGTCTCGATCGCGGCCACCGAGCGGCCCCGCAGGACGCCGGGCAGGCCCGCGACGTGGTCGGCGTGGAAGTGGGTCAGGATCACGAGGGGGATACGGGTGACGTCCAGTCGCCGCAGGCAGTCGTCGACCAGCGCGGGGTCCGGTCCGGCGTCCACGACCACCCCGGTTCCCTCCCCCGCCGCCAGCACCGTCGCGTCGCCCTGCCCGACGTCGCACATCGCGAATCTCCAGCCGGGCGGCGGCCAGCCCGTGATCACCCGCGTCAGCGGCGCCGGCCGGGTCACGACCAGCACGAGCAGTATGGCGAGCAGACCGCACCACACGGGGTGCCGCAGCAGTCTCCGGCCGGCCGCCACGACGGCCACGGTGACCGCCGCGAGCGCCAGTGCCCCCGGCCAGCTCCCCGGCCAGTCCACACCCGCGCCGGGCAGCGCCGCCCCGGCCCGGGCGACTCCGGCGATCCACCCGGCAGGCCAACTCGCGCACCAGGCCAGCGTCTTGGCCACCGGCATCAGCACGGGTGCCGTCACGAGCGCGGTGAACCCCAGCACTGTGGCCGGTGCGACCGCCACCTCGGCCAGCAGATTGCACGGCACCGCCACCAGGCTCACCCGGGCCGACAGCACCGCCACGACCGGCGCGCACACGGCCTGGGCCGCGGCAGCCGCCGCCAGCGCCTCGGCGAGCCTCGGGGGCACCCGGCGCCGCCGCAACGCCTCGCTCCAGCCCGGCGCCAGCACCAGCAGCGCGCCGGTGGCCAGCACCGACAGCAGGAAGCCGTAACTCCGGGCCAGCCACGGGTCGTACAGCACCAGCAGCAGTACGGCCGTGGCCAGCGCCGGGATCAGTGATCTGCGGCGCCCGGTGGCCAGGGCGAGCAGTGCGACGGCGCCGCAGACCGCGGCCCGCAGAACGCTGGGGTCGGGGCGGCAGACGACCACGAAGCCCAGGGTCAGCGCTCCCGCGAGCACGGCCGTCATCCTCAGCGAGAGGCCAAGTCGTGGGGCCAGGCCCCTGCGTTCGGCCCGCTGGGCCAGGCCGGGCGGCCCGATGAGCAACGCGAGCAGGACGGTGAGGTTGCTGCCGGAGACGGCGAGGATGTGCGCCAGGTCGGTCTCGTCGAAGGCGCGGTCCAGCTCGGGCGTGATCCGCGAGGTGTCCCCGACGACCAGTCCGGGAAGCAGCGCCCGCGCGTCCCCCGGCAGGTCCTCGGTCGCTTCCCGCAGGCCCGCCCTGAGCCGGC
>NZ_JACBWZ010000171.1 GCF_013870595.1 Streptomyces sp. WELS2
AGCACGTCGTGGTAGGCCACGGCCAGGCCCTCGCCGCGCCGCCACAGCCAGTCCTCGACCGTCTCGTACGGCTCCTCGCGCCTTAGCCGGGCCCCCGCCTCGTCCAGCATCCGGTCACCGGTGGTCAGCACCGGCCCCGGCACGACGAGCTCGCCGTCCAGGGTGAGCGCCCGCACGCCGAGCAGGTCGATCAGCTCGGCCCCGGCCAGTGCCAGCGACAGGTCGCCCTGCTCGACGGGGTGCTCACCGGGGACGTCCAGGCTGACGAGGAAAAGATCCTGCGGTGTGGTCATGCCCTCCACCTTGGTCCGCCCCCGCCCGATCCGCAGCGCGGCACACCGGCGGGCGTCAGCACGAGTCCGAGGCCAGCCGCTCGAACTCCGGCCCGCTCATCACCCGCCCGTCGGCCCACACCTGCCCCGGCTCGAGCCGTCCGACCTGCTCGGTGGTGAACTCGACCGTCCCGTTGTGGGCGTCGCCGCCGGTGTACTGCCCGAACCCCAGGACGTAGTGGTGCCGGGGCAGCAGCCGCTGCGGACCCCGGTGCCGGGCGCCCCAGCCGGCGGGCGGGGCGAAGAGGGGGAACTCGACGTCGCCGCGCAGCCCCTCCTCGCGCACGTCCCAGCCGGTGGTGACGGGCCCGTCGTCGCCACCGTCCGGCCGCCCGTCCAGGGACGGGTTCTGGTAGCCGTCGTCCCCGCACGGACGGAACACCGCGTACGGCGTCCCGTCCGGCGCGGCCCGCACCCCGGCGAGCGGCAGGTCCAGGGCCGAGCAGCCGCTCAGCACCAGCATCCCGACGGCGATCCCCGCCGCCACGGCCCCCGTGTGTCGCATGTCCCGCCTAACGCAGTGCCCATTTCTGGTTGGCGGCCCCGGTGCACGACCAGATCTGGGCCCGGCTCCCGTTCGCCGACGAGTTGTCGGTGACGTCCAGGCACTTGTCGGCCGCCGTGTTCACCACATCACCGGTGGCCGCGTTGTACGACCACCGTTGGGCACCGGTTCCGTTGCAGTCGTACAACTGGACCTTGGCCCCGTCCGCCGTCGAACCCGACGTCACGTCCAGGCACTTGCCGAGCACCCGGATGGAACCGTCGGCCTGGACGGTCCACTGCTGGGCGGTACTGCCGTTGCAGTCGTAGAGCTGCACCGCCGTCCCGTCGGCGCTCGAACCGCCCGCCACGTCCAGGCACTTGCCGGCCAGGCCCACGAAGGCCCCGGTCCGGTCGCCGCCCCCGGACTGGGCGCCGGACCAGGTGAAGGTCGCCGAGGTCTTGCCGGGGAGCGAGTAAGTGGCGTGCTGGTTGCCCCAGTCGATGGTCACGGTCCGGGCCGAGGCGGAGTCGTTGTACGCGATCAGCGCCTTGCTCCCGTCCGGGTTGCGCCAGGCCACGTTCGGCACGGCGGTGGACGCGGTGGAGGCGATCCGCTGGGCGCCGGGGCGGACGAACTTCGTCAGGTGGCCCATGTCGTAGTACTCGACGGTGTAGTCCACGGTGCCGCTCGCACCGTCGCCGTCGTGCACGGTGACCAGCCCGGTGCAGGTGCCGCACCCGCCGTTGTGCGGGCCCATGTTCTGGTCCACGGCCAGCGACCACTTGGTCACCGACTTCGCCCAGTTGCGGGTGTAGTCGATGATGTTGCCCATGTCCTCGCGCTGCTGGTCGGCGATCCAGGTGCCGCCGGAGTGCTCGGTGCCGAAGGCGTCCAGCGCCGGGTACCTGTCGTGCACGGCCGTCTGCTTGCCGACGTCACCGCCGTAGCCGTGCCAGGCGATCCCGCCGAAGTTGGGGTGGCTGCGCACGGCCGGGTCGTCCACGGTCTGCGCCGCGTAGGAGTCGTAGGTGTCCCAGTTCCAGTCGTGCGCCAGCACCTTCGTGCCCAGCCCCGCCGCCTGGAGCCTGGGCAGCAGCTCGCTCTTCGTGAAGTAGGCGAGCCCGCTCGCGTTCCAGCTCATCGACGGATAGCCGGAACAGCAGGTGGGCTCGTTCTGCGCGGTGACGTAGGAGACGTCGATCCCCTGGTCCTTGTACGCCTGGAGGTACTTCACGAAGTACGAGGCGTACGCGCCGTAGTCCTCCGCCTTCAGCCAGCCGCCGTTCAGGGAGCCGCTGTCCTTCATCCAGGCCGGTGCCGTCCACGGCGAGGCCATCACGGTCAGCGACGGGTTCAGCCGGAGTGCCTGCTTCGTCAGCGGCACCACGTCCGCCAGGTCGTGCGCGATGGAGAACCTCGCCAGCGACGGGTCGCTCTGCCCGGCGGGCACGTCGTCGTAGGTGTAGCCGTAGCGGGCCAGGTCGGAGGCGCCCATCGGGTTGCGCAGGAACGACAGGCCGATGCCGTCGGCCGGTGAGAACAGCTTGCGCATGGCCGCGTCGCGGGCCGCCGGTGTCAGCGCCCCGCTGCCGTTCAGCAGCCAGGCGGCGGTGTCCGTGAAGGACGCGCCGCCGCCGGTGAAGGTCTGGTAGCGGGTGTTCTCGTCCACGGTGATGTTCTCGCCGCTCCCGCCCGCGCCGGACTGGAAGGCGAATGGGGTCTGCGGCGCCAGGCCGCGTACGACGTGCCGGCCGGCGGCGTCGTCGGTGGTGGTGAGCCAGGCGGTGACCTGCTCACCGGCCGCGTGCGCCGGGGGTGCGGCCATGCCGTACCCGGCGGCGGAGAGCAGTCCGGCCAGCAGCAGCCGGAGTGCGTGGGGGGTTCTCCTCATGGTGCGTCGCCCTTTCTGCGGGTGGGGAGGGCTGACGGGTCGTCTTGACGGGCGTATGAGCCCCTAGTTAACTCACGGCGTGAGCTAAGCCATGAGTGAACCACGAGAGTCCACGAGTGAACCGTGAGAGTCAAGGGAAGGTCCATGCGAAGAACCGCCCTGCTCGCCTCCGCCGCGCTCCTCGCCGGTCTGCTGCCCTGGGCGGCCACCGCCCGCGCCGCCGACGAGCCGCCCACCGCCACCGTCGACCGCTTCGAGGGCGAGGTCCCCTTCGCCCGGCAACCCGCCGAAGGCATCTTCACCTGGGGCGGCGACACCGACGACCCGCCCGCCCTCCGCCTGGCCGACCGCGCCGACGCCCCCGAGGGCGCCAAGGTCCTGACCGGCACCTACGACATCAGCGGCTACGGCGGCTTCACCCACGACTACGCCGCCACCGCCCCCGCCCACGACTGGTCCGCCCACCGGGGCATCCGCTTCTGGTGGGACGGCCGGAACAACGGCCGGAAGATCACCGTCGAGATCAAGGACGGCGGCGCCCACGGCGAGGCCTCCGAACTCTGGACGACCTCCTTCACCGACGACTTCACCGGCTGGAAGCGGGTCGAACTCCCCTTCACCGACTTCGCCTACCGCACCGACTACCAGCCCGTCGGCGGCATCGACCACATCCTCGGCCTGAGGGAGATGTGGGGCTACTCCGTCACCCTCCCGCCCGGCACCAAGGGCGACTTCGCCATGGACGGCGTGGAGCTGTACGGCACGCCGGACCCGGCCCTGCGCGCCTCCGTCACCACCGACGCGCCCGTCCACCCGGTGAAAGAGGGCGGAACGGCGAAGGTGAGGGTGTCGGTCGCCACCACCGGCGAAGCCCCTCTCGCCGACCCCGTGACCGTCACCTACACCACGGCCGGCGGCACCGCGACCCCCGGCACCGACTACACCCCCGTCTCCGGCACCCTCACCTTCCCGGCCGGCACCGCCTCCGGAGCCACCCGGACCATCGAGGTGCCCACCCGCCGCGACCGGGCGGCCGAACCCGCCGAGACCATCCCGCTGAAACTGACGGTCGCCGGCGCGAAGGCCCCCGCGGAGACCCCGCAGGTCGTGATCGACGCGCACGGACTGCCGTATCTGAACGCCAGGCTGCCCGTCCGCAAGCGGGTCGCCGACCTGCTCGGCCGGATGTCCCTGGCGGAGAAGGCCGGTCAGATGACCCAGGCCGAGCGCGGCGCCGTAGGCCAGGGCACCGACATCACCGCCTACGCCCTCGGCTCACTGCTGTCCGGCGGCGGCTCCACCCCCACGCCCAACACCCCCGAGGCGTGGGCGAGGATGATCGACGCCTTCCAGCTGCGCGCCCAGGCCACCCGCTTCCAGATCCCGCTGATCTACGGCGTCGACGCGGTCCACGGCCACAACAACCTCACCGGCGCCACGATCCTGCCGCACAACATCGGCATAGGCGCCTCCCGCGACCCGCAACTCGCCCACGAGACAGGCGCGGTGACGGCCGCGGAGGTCCGCGCGACCGGCGTCCCCTGGGACTTCGCGCCCTGCCTGTGCGTGAGCCGCGACGAACGCTGGGGGCGCGCCTACGAGTCCTACGGCGAGGACCCGGCCCTCGTGGAGTCCATGGAGACCGTGATCCAGGGCCTCCAGGGCCGCGCGAACGGCAAGGACCTGAGCCGGAACGACAAGGTACTGGCCACGGCCAAGCACTTCGCCGCCGACGGCGGCACCGCGTACGGCTCCTCCACCACCGGCACGTACACCATCGACCAGGGCGTCACCACGGTCACCCGCAAGCAGCTGGAGGACATCCACCTCGCCCCGTACCAGGAGGCCGTGGACCGGGGCGTCGGCACGGTCATGCCGTCGTACTCCTCCCTGGACATCACCGGCGACGGCAAGGGCGCGGTCAAGATGCACGCCCGCGGCGACATGATCAACGGTGTGCTCAAGCACCGGATGGGCTTCGACGGCTTCGTGATCAGCGACTACAACGCCGCCGACCAGCTCCCCGGCGACCAGGCCACCCGGTTCCGCACGGCGGTGAACGCGGGCGTGGACATGATGATGGTGCCGTACGCGTACAAGGAGTTCAGCACCACGCTCGCCGACGAGGTGAAGGCGGGCCGGGTCACGCGGAAGCGGATCGACGACGCGGTCGCCCGCATCCTCACCGAGAAGTTCAGGCTGGGACTGTTCGAGCACCCCTACGCCGACACCTCCCACGCGGCCGCCATCGGCTCCCCGGAGCACCGCGAGGTCGCCCGCCGGGCAGCCGCCGAGTCGCAGGTGCTGCTGAAGAACAAGGGCGGTCTGCTGCCGCTCGAGAAGAGCCAGAAGGTGTACGTGGCCGGCTCGAACGCCGACGACATCGGCAACCAGACCGGCGGCTGGACCGTCACCTGGCAGGGCTCCTCCGGGAACACCGTCCCCGGCACCACCATCCTCCAGGGCCTGCGCAAGGCGGGCGGCCAGGTCACCTACTCCAAGGACGCCTCGGCCCCGACCGCCGGCTACGACGCCGGCGTGGTCGTCGTCGGCGAGACCCCGTACGCCGAGGGCGTCGGCGACGTGGGCAACAACGGCCACGCCCTCACCCTGTCCGCCGCCGACCAGGCCGCCGTGGACAAGGTCTGCGCGGCCATGAAGTGCGCGGTCCTGATCGTCTCCGGCCGCCCCCAGCTCATCGGGGACCGCCTGGGCGAGATCGACGCCCTGGTGGCCTCCTGGCTGCCCGGCACCGAGGGCGACGGCGTCGCGGACGTGCTCTACGGCAAGCGCCCCTTCACCGGACAACTCCCGGTCAGCTGGCCGAAGTCCGGGGCACAGCTCCCGATCAACGTGGGCGACACGGCGTACGACCCGCAGTTCCCGTACGGCTGGGGCCTGACCACCCTCGCCGAGCTCCCGCGGGGCGGCGCGTCCACCCTGCGCGCCCTGGCGGCGCGGGCCACGGCGGCCGAGCGCCACGGGGACGCGCGGACCGGCCGCGCCCTGGTCACCCGGGCCCGCCTCCTGGTCCAGCAGAAGGCGGCCGGCCACCTCACCCAGGCGGTGTCCAAGCCCTTCGCCGACGCGGACCACCTGCTGCTGACCGGCCGGTACGGAAAGGCGGTGCGGAAGCTGGCGGAGGCGTACCGAGCCGCCTGACCGCTCGGCAATCGGCCACCCCCTTTGGGGAGGTTTCGGGTAATTTTTAGATATGAAGGCCGTTCCGCGGACCCGAAGCCTCCCCGCCCTGCTGCTGGCAGCCCTGACCCTGGTGCTGGCGACCCTGTACGCACCCCCGGCGAGCGCGCGGACCAGCGTCTCCACGATCGCCCAGGCCCTGCGCAAGAGCCCCGTCTACGTCGACCCGGCGGCCCGCGGCCAGCTGCCCGCCGACACCGCCGACGCGCTGGCCGCCCGGATCAAGCGCGCGGACAGACCCTTGTTCATCGCGGTCCTCCCGGCCGGCTACCCCACCGCGAACCTCTTCGCCGACCTGCGTGCGGCCACCGGCATCACCGGCCTGTACGGCATCCGCCTCGGCGACCGCTTCGACGCCCGCGCCGACTCCTCCGTCATGTCGCCCACGGCCCGGCAGAACCTCGTCCGCAGCGTCCAGGGCGAGGACGCCAAGACCCAGCTGGCCGACTTCTCCGACCGCGCCCTGCTCAACATGGGCGGCCACGCCCCCAAGAGCTGGGGCGGCACGGGCGACGGCGTGTCCGGCACCGCCCTGATCACGACGGCGGCGGTCCTGGTACTCGCCGGCGCGGGCGCGTACACCCTCGTCCGGCGCAACCGCCGCCGCCGCGAACAGGAACAGCGCGCCGCCCTCGACCGGCTGCGCGTGGTCGTGGACGAGGACATCACCGCCTTCGGCGAGGAACTCGACCGCCTCGACTTCCAGCCCGCGGCACCCGAAGCCGACGACGCGATGCGCGCCGACTACGAACACGCGCTCGACGCCTACGACACCGCCAAACAGCGCATGGCCATGGCGGAGCGCCCCGAGGACGTCCGCGGCGTCACCGAGGCCCTCGAGGACGGCCGCTTCTCCCTGGCCCGCCTGGCCGCCCGCCGCGAGGCCCGCCCGCTCCCGGAGCGCCGCCCGCCCTGCTTCTTCGACCCCCGCCACGGCCCCTCGGTCACCGACGCCACCTGGACCCCGCCCGGCGGCGCCCCCCGCCAGGTCCCGGTCTGCGCGGCCGACGCCACCCGTCTGGCCGACGGCCGCGACCCGGTGATCCGCGAGGTCGACACCGACTACGGCCGCCGCCCCTACTGGGACGCGGGCCCCGCCTACGGCCCCTGGGCCGGCGGCTACTTCGGCGGCGGCCTCCTCCCGGGCCTCCTCGTCGGCACCATGCTCGGCGGCCTGATGGCCACGCCCGCCTACGCCGCCGACTACGGAGCCGGGTACGGCGACTTCGGTGACCAGGCGGGTTACGGCGGCGGCTACGAGGGCGGAGACGTCTCCGGCACCGACTTCGACCCCGGTGACTTCGGCGGCGGCTTCGGCGACGGGGGCGGCTTCGACGGGGGCGGTGGCGGGGACTTCGGTGGGGGCAACTTCTGAGGCTGCTGGATGCCCTTGAGGAAGTCGTTCCAGGTGGCGGGGGAGAGGGTGAGCGTGGGGCCGGTGGGGGCCTTGGAGCCGCGGATGCGGATGGCAAAGGGGTGGGCGGCTACCTCTGCGCAGTCGCCGCCCTGGCTCGTCGGGATCATCGCCGGGAAGGATCGTCTGGTGTGAGTTCCTCGCGAAGCGACCCGGGATTCCCGCCGGCCCTCAGAGCTTCGGCTGGGTGAAGCGGATGCGGTTGCCGAAGGGATCGCGCAGGCCGCAGTCGATGCCGTACGGCCGCTCGGTGGGCTCCTCGGTGAACTCCACACCCTTCTCCAGCAGCGTTTCGTAGGTCTTGCGGCAGTCGTCCGTGGTGAAGATGAGCCAGCCGCCCATGGCGCCCTTGGTCACCAGCTCGCGCACCTGCTCCGCCGTCTCCTCCGACATGGCCGGCGCGCCCGGCTTCTCCAGGAGGATCTGGCGTTCGGGGTGGCCGGGGACGCTGACGGTCAGCCAGCGCATGAACCCCAAGGGGACGTCGGCGGCGACCTCCAGGCCGAGCTTGCCGACGTAGAAGTCGAGGGCCTCGTCCTGGTCGAGGACGTAAATCTGTGACTGCGTGATGGCGTTGAACATGAGTTCACGCTATCGAGCGGGGGAGGCGAAAACTTATCCAGAACTGCTCGATCGCCGGCGCCCGGCCGCATGCTCAGGTGTGCGGCCGGGAGTGGGCCATCGTGAAGCACGTCGGTACGCCCGCGGCCACCGCCTCCCTGCGGTAAGTCCGCGGTGACCGGCCGACGATGGCGTGGAAGGTACGGCTGAAGGTGCCCGGGCTGGTGAAGCCGACCGCGAAGCTGATGTCCGTCACGCTGCGGTCGGTCTCCCGCAGCAGGAACATCGCCCGTTCCACCCGGCGGCGCTGGAGGTAGCGATGCGGCGTCTCACCGAACGTGGCCCGGAAGGTACGCGCGAAGTGGGCCGGGGACACATGCGCGATCCGGGCCAGAGCCGGAACGTCCAGCGGCTGCGCGTAGTCCCGGTCCATAGCGTCCCGCGCCCGGAGCATGCGGCGGTTCGTCTCTTCCACGGCACGGCTCACAGCGCCATTCCACCACGAGGCCGCCCACCACGCAGCCCACCCACGGGCCCGGCACCGGCCCGGCCCACCGCCCCTTTGGGCCGCTCGCTCGCTTCAGCCCGACACCGACCGGGAAGCGAGCGGCCCGACAGCCGCTGATGAGCACCGGAGCCCACACCCACGGCGGCGCCCCCAACCCGCCCGATAATGGCGACCGTGATCGATAGGCATCTGCGCGTGGTACTCGCCGAGGACTCCGTCGTCCTGCGCGACGGCATGGTCGAACTGCTCGGCGCCCGCGGCTGCGAGGTCGTGGCCACCGCAGGAACGGCACCGGAACTGCTCGCCGAGGTGGCCGAACACCGACCCGACGTGGCAGTGGTGGACATCCGCATGCCACCCACACACACAGACGAGGGCATTCGCGCCGCCGTCGAGATCCGCGCGAGGACAGCCGAGGTCGGCATCCTCGTCTTCTCCCAGCACGTGGAGACGGTCTGGGCCTCCCGGCTGCTGGCGGACGGCGCGGCGGGCATCGGGTACCTGCTGAAGGAACGTGTCGCCCGCACGAGCGAGTTCGTCGACGCTCTGCACCGCGTCGCCGACGGGGGCACCGTGCTCGACCCGGAAGTGGTCACTCGTCTGATGGGCGGCCGACAGCGCAGGCGAGTGGACACCCTGACGCCACGCGAGCGCGACGTGCTCGAGCTGATGGCACAAGGCCACTCCAACCGCTCCATCGCCGCGCTGCTGGTGGTGTCGGAGCGGGCGGTGGAGAAGCATGTCGCCGCCGTCTTCGCCAAGTTCGGCCTGCGGGCGACCGACACCGACAACCGCCGGGTGAAAGCCGTCCTGAACTACCTCGCGGAAACGACGAGTTGACCCTCACGGAAGGCGCGTCGGCAGCTCGGCGACGACCACGGTCGGCCCACCGGCCGGGCTGTCCACCCGCAGCGCTCCGTCCACCGCCGCGAGCCGCTCGGCCAGCCCCGTCAGGCCGGTGCCGACGCCGACCGCCGCACCGCCCCGGCCGTCGTCGCGCACGCTGAGGCGCACGCGGCCGTCAGCCGTGCGCACGGTGAGTTCGGCCGAGCGGGCACCGCTGTGCTTGGCGATGTTGGTGAGAAGCTCCGCGGCGCAGAAATAGACGACCCGCTCGACCACCGGGTGCGGGCGTTCTCCCAGGTCCAGGCGCATGACGACCGGCACCGGCGAGGCGGCGGTGAGGCCCGGCAACGCCTCGCCGAGGCCCCCGTCCAGCGCCACCGGGTGAATCCCCCGGGTCAGCCGCCGCAATTCGGTGATGGCGTCGTCGGTCTGGCCGCGGGCGCGGTTCACCAGGGTCCGCAACCGCCCGAGGTCCGGACCGGCGGGAGGCGTGAGCGCGTCTTCGGCCAGTGAGAGGGTGATCGCCAGAGCGACCAGCCGGGCCTGGGTGCCGTCGTGCAGGTCGCGCTCCAGGCGCCGGAGCCGGTCGGTGTTGTCCGCGAGCAGGGTGGCTCGGGCGGTCTCCAGCTCACCAGCTCCGCCGCCGGACCGCGAACCGCCGACAGGCCGGTGGCCAGGACGGTAAGGACGGTCAGCGCCGCCGCGCCCGCGACGATGCACCAGG
>NZ_JACBWZ010000172.1 GCF_013870595.1 Streptomyces sp. WELS2
TGAACGGGCGGCCGAAGATCACGTCGTCCACGGCGGCCAGGTCGATCCCGGAGCGTTCCATCAGCGCCGTCAGCACCACGGCGCCCAGATCGGCCGGCTGGACGGCGCTGAGCGCTCCCCCGCGCCGTCCGGCGGGCACGCGGACCGCTTCGACGATGTAGGCCTCGGCCATGGCAACTCCCTGCGGGAAAGGGGTTATTCGCGTACGGCGATCCCGTCCAGCACCATCGACAGGTACTGGCGGGCGATCTCCTCGGGGCTGTGCTTGCCGCCGGGCCGGTACCAGGAGGCGGCGACCCACACGGTGTCCCGGACGAACCGGTAGGTGAGCCGGATGTCCAGGTCCGCGCGGAAGACCCGCTCGGCGACCCCGCGTTCGAGCGTGCCGAGCCACGCCTCCTCGAACCGGCGCTGGGACTCGGCGAGGAAGGCGAACCGGTCCTGGGTGACGAGCTGCCGGCTCTCCTTCAGGTGGATGGCGACGGCGGCGCGGTGCCGGTCGATCTCCCGGAAGGACTCGGTGACCAGGGCCTCCAGGGTTTCACGGGGCCCCAGTCCGGAGGCGAGGACGGTGTCGTAGCCGTCCCACAGCTCGTCGAGGAAGGTGCGCAGGATCTCCTCGAGCATCGACTCCTTGGAGTCGAAGTGGTAGTAGAGGCTGCCCGCGAGGATTCCGGCGTGGTCGGCGATCCGGCGGACGGTGGTGGCGTTGTAGCCGTGTTCGGCGAAGACCTCGGCAGCGGTGCCGAGGAGCTCGCCGCGCCGGTCCGCCGCCGCGGTCACCTGGGGTTTTTTCTTGGTCGGCACGCACCCATTGTGATCTGCTCCGGATCTCGGGCGGGCCGGCCGCCGACGGCGACGACGGCGGTGCGGCCGCGGAGCAGTCCGCGCCCGGGGGGCGCGGGCCGGGCTCTCGGCGCCTGTCACAGGGCCACGCTAATGCGCCGAACATTTGTCAGGGAAGGGTGGAGGCGGTGGTCAGCAGCCGGGTCAGGGAGGCGCGGGAGCCCTCCAGCCGGGCGATGCGCTCCTCGATGCCCCGCAACTGCTCCACCAGCACCGGGGTCAGGCACGGCTCGACCTCCGCCTCGCCGCCGCACACGCAGTCCAGGACCTCGCGGATGACCCGGGTGGGCAGCCCGGCGTCCAGGAGGGCGCGGATCCGGCGGACGGTCCGGGGGGCGCCGTCGTCGTACACGCGCTGCCCGCCGGGGGTGCGGCCGGCGACGAGCAGGCCCTGCTCCTCGTAGTACCGCAGCAGCCGGACGCTCACGCCGGTCGTCCGGGCGAGCTCCCCGATCCTCACTGTGAACCCCCTCACATCCGCTTGAAGCTCACATCCATGTCAGCTCCTAGCGTCTCGGCCATGACGAACCCGACTGTATTCCGCATCGGCGGCGACCTGGAGGTCCGGCGGATCGGCTACGGCGCGATGCGCCTGGCGAACGCCCCGCACGAGCGGTCCGGCATGACCGCGCCCATCTGGACCGCCCCCACCGACCGCGCCGAGTCCGTACGGCTGCTGCGCCGGGCCGCCGAGCTGGGCGTGACCCTGTTCGACACCGCCGACGCCTACGCGCTGGGCGCCAACGAGGAGTTGCTGGCCGAGGCGCTGCACCCGTACCGCGACGGCATCGTGATCGCCACGAAGGCGGGTGTGCTGCGGCCGAGCCCGACGGAGTGGATCACCCACGGACACCCGGCGTATCTGCGGCAGCAGGCCGAGCTGAGCCTGCGCCGGCTGCGCACCGACCGCATCGACCTGTTCCAGCTGCACCGCGTCGACCCCGATTACCCGCTCGCGGACCAGATCGGCGCCCTCCAGCGGCTCCAGGAGGAGGGAAAGGTACGGCACATCGGGCTGTCCGAGGTGTCGGTGGCGGAGCTGACCGCCGCCTCGGCCATCGCGCCGATCGCCAGTGTGCAGAACGTGTACAACCTGGCCACCCGCGGCCATGACCCGGTGATCGACCACACCGCCGAGGCCGGCATCGCCTTCCTGCCGTACTTCCCGGTCGCCATGGGTGCGCACGCGGCCGACGGCGGGCCGCTCGCCGCCGTCGCCGCCGAACTCGGCGCCACCCGCGCGCAGACCGCGCTGGCCTGGCTCCTGCACCGCGCGCCGAACATCGTCCCGATCCCCGGCACCTCCTCCCCCGCCCACCTGGCGGAGAACGCCGCCGCGCTCGGGCTCGCCCTCACCGAGGAGCAGTACCGGCGGATCGACGCGGGCGCGTGACGCCCGGGCGCGGACATGCAACGACGCCTGCCCAGTGTCCGGTCGGGGACAGGCGGGCAGGCGCCGTCAGTGTTCCGTACGCCTTTGTACGTAACGTCTCTGTGCGGACCCGGGGGTCCGGTGGGTCGCGCGTCAGACCGCCAGGGCGCGGTCCGTCGGGCGGATCGGGGCCGGCAGGTCGCTGGCCCCGGTCAGGTAGCGGTCGACTCCGCGGGCGGCCGAGCGGCCCTCCGCGATCGCCCAGACGATGAGGGACTGGCCGCGGCCGGCGTCACCGGCGACGAACACACCCGGCACGTTGGTCTGGAAGTCGGCGTCGCGGGCGATGTTACCCCGTTCGTCGAGGTCTAGACCAAACTGCTCGACCAGGCCGTTCTCCCGGTCGGTGCCGGTGAAGCCCATGGCGAGGGTGACCAGCTGGGCCGGGATCTTCCGCTCGGTGCCGGGCTTCTGGGTCAGCTTGCCGTCGACGAACTCCACCTCGGTGAGATGCAGCCACTGGACGTTGCCGTCCTCGTCGCCCTCGAAGTGGGTGGTGGAGACGGAGTAGACCCGCTCGCCGCCCTCCTCGTGGGCCGAGGTGACCTTGTAGAGCATCGGGAAGGTCGGCCAGGGCTGGGCGACCGGGTGCCGCTCGTCGTTCGGGCGGGGCATGATCTCCAGCTGGGTGACGGAGGCCGCGCCCTGCCGGTGGGCGGTGCCGACGCAGTCCGCGCCGGTGTCGCCGCCGCCGATGACGACGACGTGCTTGCCCTCGGCGGAGACGGGCGGGGTCACGTAGTCGCCCTCCTGCACCTTGTTGGCCAGGGGCAGGTACTCCATGGCCTGGTAGACGCCCTTCAGCTCCCGGCCGGGGACGGGGAGGTCGCGGGCGGTCGTGGCACCGGCGGCGATCACGATCGCGTCGTAGCGCTTCTTCAGATCGGTCGCCTTGATGTCGCGGCCGATCTCCACGCCGGTGCGGAACCGGGTGCCCTCCGCGCGCATCTGCTCGATACGGCGGTTGATGTGCCGCTTCTCCATCTTGAACTCGGGGATGCCGTACCGCAGCAGCCCGCCGACGCGGTCCACGCGCTCGTAGACGGCGACCGTGTGGCCGGCCCGGGTCAGCTGCTGGGCGGCGGCGAGCCCCGCCGGGCCCGAGCCGATGACCGCGACCGTCTTGCCGGACAGGCGCTCGGGGATCTGCGGGGCGACGTCCCCGGTCTCCCACGCCTTGTCGATGATCGAGACCTCGACGTTCTTGATGGTGACCGGCTGCTGGTTGATGCCCAGCACGCACGCCGACTCGCACGGGGCCGGGCAGAGCCGGCCGGTGAACTCCGGGAAGTTGTTGGTGGCGTGCAGCCGCTCGGAGGCGGCGGCCCAGTCCTCGCGGTAGGCGTAGTCGTTCCACTCGGGGATCAGGTTCCCCAGCGGACAGCCGTTGTGGCAGAACGGGATGCCGCAGTCCATGCAGCGGCTGGCCTGCTTGCTGATGATCGGCAGCAGGGAGCCGGGGACGTAGACCTCGTTCCAGTCCTTGACCCGCTCGGCGACGGGGCGGGTCTCGGCGACCTCGCGGCCGTGGTTCAGGAAGCCCTTCGGGTCAGCCATTGCTCGCCGCCTCCATCATCTTCTCGGTGACCTCGGTCTCGGAGAGACCGGCTCGCTCGGCGGCGTCCTTGGCGGCGAGCACTGCCTTGTACGTGCTGGGGATGATCTTGCTGAAGCGCTCCACGGCCGTGTCCCACTCGGCCAGCAGCTTCTCCGCGACGGTCGAGCCGGTCTCCTCGGCGTGGCGGCGCACCACGTCGTGCAGCCACTGCTTGTCCGTCTCGTCCAGCGCCTCGACCGCACCGGCGTTGCCGGCGTTGACGTTGTCGCGGTCGAGGTCGACGACGTAGGCGACGCCGCCGGACATGCCCGCCGCGAAGTTGCGGCCGGTCGGGCCGAGGACGACCGCGTGACCGCCGGTCATGTACTCGCAGCCGTGGTCGCCCACGCCCTCGGAGACGACCAGCGCGCCGGAGTTGCGGACGCAGAACCGCTCACCGGTACGGCCGCGCAGGAACAGCTCGCCGCCGGTGGCGCCGTAGGCGATGGTGTTGCCCGCGATGGTCGAGTACTCGGCGAGGTGGTCGGCGGCCCGGTCCGGGCGGACGATGATCCGGCCGCCGGAGAGGCCCTTGCCGACGTAGTCGTTGGCGTCGCCCTCCAGGCGCAGCGTGATGCCGCGCGGCAGGAACGCGCCGAAGGACTGGCCGGCGGAACCGGTGAAGGTGATGTCGATGGTGTCGTCGGGCAGACCCGCGCCGCCGAACTTCTTCGTCACCTCGTGGCCGAGCATGGTGCCGACCGTGCGGTTGATGTTGCGGATGGCGACCTGGGCGCGCACCGGCTGGGCCTCGGTCGCGTCGTCCGCGGCCAGGGCGTCGGCGGCGAGCTTGATCAGCTCGTTGTCCAGGGCCTTCTCCAGGCCGTGGTCCTGCGCGGCCACCTGGTGGCGCACCGCGCCCTCGGGCAGCTCGGGCACGTGGAACAGCGGCTCCAGGTCCAGGCCCTGCGCCTTCCAGTGGTCCACCGCGCGCTCGACGTCCAGCACCTCGGCGTGGCCGACGGCCTCCTCGATGGAGCGGAAGCCCAGCTCGGCCAGCAGCTCGCGGACCTCCTCGGCGATGAACTTGAAGAAGTTCACCACGTGCTCGGCCTTGCCGGCGAAGCGGTCGCGCAGCACCGGGTTCTGGGTGGCGATGCCGACCGGACAGGTGTCCAGGTGGCACACGCGCATCATCACGCAGCCGGAGACGACCAGCGGGGCGGTCGCGAAACCGAACTCCTCGGCACCGAGCAGCGCGGCGATGACCACGTCCCGGCCGGTCTTCAGCTGGCCGTCGGTCTGCACGACGATCCGGTCCCGCAGGCCGTTGAGCAGCAGGGTCTGCTGGGTCTCGGCGAGGCCGAGCTCCCAGGGGCCGCCCGCGTGCTTCAGCGAGGTGAGCGGGGAGGCGCCGGTGCCGCCGTCGTGGCCGGAGATCAGCACCACGTCCGCGTGCGCCTTGGACACACCGGCCGCGACCGTGCCGACACCGACCTCGGAGACCAGCTTGACGTGGATCCGCGCCCGCGGGTTCGCGTTCTTCAGGTCGTGGATCAGCTGGGCGAGGTCCTCGATGGAGTAGATGTCGTGGTGCGGCGGCGGGGAGATCAGGCCGACGCCCGGCGTCGAGTGACGTGTCCTGGCGACCCACGGGTAGACCTTGTGGCCGGGCAGCTGGCCGCCCTCGCCGGGCTTGGCGCCCTGGGCCATCTTGATCTGGATGTCGTCCGCGTTGACCAGGTACTCGCTGGTCACGCCGAAGCGGCCGGAGGCGACCTGCTTGATGGCGCTGCGCCGCGCCGGGTCGTACAGGCGCTCCGGGTCCTCGCCGCCCTCACCGGTGTTGGACTTGCCGCCCAGCTGGTTCATGGCGATGGCGAGGGTCTCGTGCGCCTCCTTGGAGATGGAGCCGTACGACATGGCGCCGGTGGAGAAGCGCTTGACGATCTCGCTCGCCGGCTCGACCTCGTCCAGCGGGATCGGCTTGCGGTCGGACCTGAAGCCGAACAGGCCGCGCAGCGTCATCAGGCGCTCGGACTGCTCGTTCACCCGGGAGGTGTACTTCTTGAAGACGTCGTAGCGGCCGGTGCGCGTGGAGTGCTGGAGGCGGAAGACCGTCTCCGGGTCGAACAGGTGCGGCTCGCCCTCGCGGCGCCACTGGTACTCGCCGCCGATCTCGAGCGCGCGGTGCGCCGGGGCGATGCCGGAGGCCGGGTAGGCCTTGGCGTGGCGGGCGGCGACCTCCTCGGCGATGACGTCGATGCCGACGCCGCCGATCTTGGTGGCGGTGCCGTTGAAGTACTTCTCCACGAAGCCCTCGTCCAGGCCGACGGCCTCGAAGACCTGGGCACCGCGGTAGGAGGCGACGGTGGAGATGCCCATCTTGGACATGACCTTCAGCACGCCCTTGCCGAGGGCGTAGATCAGGTTCTTGATGGCCTGCTCGGGCTCGATGCCGTTCAGGAAGGTGCCCGCGCGCAGCAGGTCCTCCACCGACTCCATCGCCAGGTAGGGGTTGACCGCGGCCGCGCCGTAGCCGATGAGCAGGGCGACGTGGTGGACCTCGCGGACGTCGCCGGCCTCGACCAGCAGGCCCACGTGGGTGCGCTGCTTGGTGCGGATGAGGTGGTGGTGGACGGCCGCGGTGAGCAGCAGCGACGGGATCGGCGCGTGCTCGGCGTCGGAGTGGCGGTCGGACAGGACGATCAGCCGGGCGCCGTTGTCGATGGCGGCGTCGGCCTCGGCGCAGATCTCCTCGATGCGCGCGGCGAGGGCGTCACCGCCGCCGGAGACCCGGTACAGGCCGGAGAGCGTGGCGGCCTTGAAGCCGGGCATGTCGCCGTCGGCGTTGATGTGGATGAGCTTGGCCAGCTCGTCGTTGTCGATCACCGGGAAGGGCAGTACGACGGACCGGCAGGAGGCGGCGGTCGGCTCCAGCAGGTTGCCCTGCGGGCCGAGCGAGCTGCGCAGGGAGGTGACCAGCTCCTCGCGGATCGCGTCCAGCGGCGGGTTGGTGACCTGCGCGAACAGCTGGGTGAAGTAGTCGAACAGCAGCCGCGGGCGCTCGGACAGGGCCGCGATCGGGGAGTCCGTGCCCATGGAGCCGATCGGTTCGGCGCCGGCGCGGGCCATCGGGGCGAGGATGACGCGCAGCTCTTCCTCGGTGTAGCCGAAGGTCTGCTGGCGGCGGGTGACCGAGGCGTGGGTGTGCACGATGTGCTCGCGCTCGGGCAGGTCGCCCAGCTCGATCTCGCCGGCCTCCAGCCACTCGGCGTAGGGCTTCTCGGCGGCGAGGGACGCCTTGATCTCGTCGTCCTCGATGATGCGGTGCTCGGCGGTGTCCACGAGGAACATCCGGCCGGGCTGGAGGCGGCCCTTGCGGACGACCTTGGCCGGGTCGATGTCGAGGACGCCGACCTCGGAGCCGAGGACGACGAGGCCGTCGTCGGTGACCCAGTAGCGGCCGGGGCGCAGGCCGTTGCGGTCGAGTACGGCGCCGACCTGGGTGCCGTCGGTGAAGGTGACGCAGGCGGGGCCGTCCCAGGGCTCCATCATCGTGGAGTGGAACTGGTAGAAGGCGCGCCGGGCCGGGTCCATGGAGACGTGGTTCTCCCACGCCTCCGGGATCATCATCAGCACGGAGTGCGGCAGCGAACGGCCGCCCAGGTGCAGCAGCTCGAGGACCTCGTCGAAGGAGGCGGAGTCGGAGGCGTCCGGGGTGCAGACCGGGAAGAGGCGGTCCAGCTTCTCCGGCGGGCCGAACAGGTCGGAGGCCAGCTGGGACTCGCGGGCGACCATCCAGTTGCGGTTGCCCTTGACGGTGTTGATCTCACCGTTGTGCGCGACGAACCGGTAGGGGTGCGCCAGCGGCCACGACGGGAAGGTGTTGGTGGAGAACCGGGAGTGCACCAGCGCGATCGCGGAGGCGAAGCGGCGGTCGGACAGGTCCGGGAAGAAGGGCTCGAGCTGGCCGGTGGTCAGCATGCCCTTGTAGACGATGGTCCGGGCGGACAGGGAGGGGAAGTAGACCCCGGCCTCGCGCTCGGCGCGCTTGCGCAGCACGAACGCCTTGCGGTCCAGGGCGATGCCCTCGCTCGCGCCGTCGGTGACGAAGACCTGCCGGAACACCGGCATCGTGGAGCGGGCGGTGGCGCCCAGCAGCTCGGGGGCGACCGGGACCTCGCGCCAGCCGAGGACCGTCAGGCCCTCCTCCGTGGCGATCGTCTCGATGTGTGAGACGGCGTCCTCGGTTCCCTCCTCCGGCAGGAAGGCGATGCCTACCGCATAGGAACCGGCCGCGGGAAGGTCGAATCCGGCCACGTCACGGAGGAAGGCGTCGGGCACCTGCGAGAGGATGCCCGCGCCGTCGCCGGAGTCGGGCTCGGAGCCGGTGGCGCCACGGTGTTCCAGGTTGCGCAGGACGGTGAGTGCCTGCTCGACCAGGGTGTGGGACGCCTCGCCGGTAAGGGTGGCGACGAAACCGACGCCGCACGCGTCGTGTTCGTTGCGGGGGTCGTACATACCCTGCGCAGCAGGGCGAGCATCCATGAACGACCAGTTCCGGCCGTTCGTGGAGTGCTGGGACGGCTGGCGCGGCGTACGCATCGGCTCTCCCGTCGTCGTCATGTGGCATGTGGCAGGTGCCGAGGGACGACGTTGGCCCTCTGCGTGAGATCTGCGGTGAGATCAAAATTTCGTGCAGGTTACATGATGGAGCGGTTCCCGGGAACCGGATACTTCGTTCCATCATGCGGACACCGCGGTCGCGGCGGAGGTGCCGCGCGAACGCGGCGGACGCCGTGCGGTGACGGCAGGGTGCCGTCCGGGACGGCGGGTGCCGTGCGGTGACGGCGACGTCGTGGGGACCGTGACGGACAGGATCGGTCGGATCGGCGTCCGGCGGCCCGAGGGGGCCGGAGCGGGCGTCATCACCCACCCCGAGGGGGCGCGGCAGGCGTCATTGCCCACAGCGCTTACGGCTCATGCCCCGTCGCAAAGCAGTCGAAACCAGCGAGTAACGGGTACTTATGCGGCCCATCGCATAAGTACCGGTCGGGCTATCCTACGGCCGTTCCGAACAGACTGCCCAGGGCGTACGTCACACCGGCCGCCGCACCGCCCAGCGCGAGCTGCCGCAGCCCGCTGAACCACCAGGTCCGCGCGGTCACCCTGGCCACCACGGCACCGCAGGCGAAGAGCCCGGCGAGGGCGAGCAGCACGGCGGGCCACAGCACGGCCGCGCCGAGCAGGTACGGCAGGACGGGCAGCAGGGCGCCGAGGGCGAAGGACCCGAACGAGGACACGGCGGCGACCAGCGGGGAGGGCAGATCGCCGGGGTCGATGCCCAGCTCCTCGCGGGCGTGGATCTCCAGGGCCTGCTCGGGGTCGCTGGACAGCTGCCGGGCGACCTGCCGGGCCAGCTCCGGCTCCACCCCGCGGGCCATGTACAGCGCGGCGAGCTCCGCCTCCTCGTCGTCCGGGTGCTTGCGCAGCTCACGGCGTTCGACGTCGAGTTCCGCCTCGACCAGTTCGCGCTGGGAGGCGACGGAGGTGTACTCCCCGGCCGCCATGGAGAAGGCACCTGCCGCGAGGCCGGCGAGACCGGTGATGACAATGGTGTGCCGGCTCACGGAGCCGCCGGCCACGCCCGTCATCAGGGCGAGGTTGGAGACCAGGCCGTCCATGGCGCCGAAGACCGCGGGCCGCAGCCATCCTCCGTTGACATCACGGTGGGTGTGGTTGTCGCGGTGCGCTTCGTGCAGCGCCGCCTCGGTTTCGATGATGGCCATGCGGGCCCCCCAGGAAAGCTTAGCCAAAGCTAACTTTGGACTCGATCTACTTTTCGACAAGTCCAAATCTACGTCGTCGGCTCGTCCTTCGCCAGCAAGGAAAGGCTCGGCTAACCTGCGGCTTTCCCGGAACGCGCCGTACTCCCGGAAGCCGCACAACAGGGCCCGCCCAGGAGGATGATTCGGGTCATGACGCCCACAGCACAGCAAAGCAGCGCCCCGGCCCCGAGCGGGCTCGCCGGCCCCCTCACCGGCGCCTGGGCCGGACACCGAATCCCCGGCACG
>NZ_JACBWZ010000173.1 GCF_013870595.1 Streptomyces sp. WELS2
GCCGCGACCGGACCCGTCACGGCCCAGAACAGTGCCTGCGCGAGCGCGGCCGGCAGCCGCGCGGCGAGCAGGATCCCGTAGGAGGAGGCCAGCGCCGACACCACGCTGGACACGACCAGCGCGGCCAGCAGTCCGGCGAGCACATGACGCCGGGGCACGGCCCGCAGGACATGGGCGAGCGGCACGGAGGCCACGGCCACCGTCAGGCCGTACCCGGTGACCAGGAGACCCGCCGTCGGTACGGACACCCGCAGGCTCGCGGCGACGGGCTCCAGCAGGCCGACCGGCAGGCTCTCCACCGTGTTGAGGGTGAAGGCGGCCAGCATCAGGGCCACGAGCACGGCCGTCCGGCGCCAGGGAGCCGGCCGCGCCGTGACCCCGCGCGCCGCCGCCCCGTCCCGCGCCTGCCGCGTGGCACCGTTCACGGCAGTACCCCACCCGGTCCGCCCGCCCCGCCGCAACCGAATTCGCCACGACCGCCCGACGGCCCGTCAAGCAGCGGCCGCAGGACGGCAGTTCAGCGCGTGGTGAGCCGGAAGGTGCTGAGGACGACCTTGTGGTCGGTCGGCCATGTCCAGGTGGGACGCCAGAACCTGTCCCCGCCCGACTCCTCCACGCGCCGGCTGCGGACGATGCTGCTGGACGGTCCGACGAGGATGCTGTCGACGAGCTCGAGCCGCTTGTCCGGGTGGTAGAAGACGAAGTCGATCCGGCCCCGCACCGACACCGGGTGCTCTCCCCATCCTCCGGAACGTTCGCGCGCCACACCTTCGGGACGGGGCCGAACGGGTGGACCTCCGCTCGTCTCCGTGGACCGGCCTGCGGGCCGTCGGCCACCGTGGTGCCGACCCGCCGTGCGGTACAGTACGTACTGTTTGGTTTGGTTTCCGGCGGGGGAGGACGTGTGGCTCAGCAGGATCGAGCTGTCCGGACCCGGCGTGCCGTGCTGCGGGCCGCGGCAGCGGTCTTCGCCGAGCGCGGGTACGCGGCCGCCACCATCTCCGAGATCCTCAAGCGGGCCGGTGTCACCAAGGGTGCCCTGTACTTCCACTTCGACTCCAAGGCGGCCCTCGCCCAAGGGGTGTTACAGGAGCAGCTGACGCCCCAGTACCACCTGCCCCGCGACCTGAAGTTACAGGAGTGGGTGGACGCGGGCATGACCCTGGCCAGGCGGCTGCCCCGGGAACCCTTCCTGCTCGCCGGCGTCCGGATCTCCGCCGACCGGCCCGGCCGTGACGTGCTCGGCAGCGCCTGGCCGGCCTGGGCGCGGCTGACCTCGCACGTGCTCACCGAGGCCAAGAAGCGGGGCGAGGTGCTGCCGCACGTGGTGCCCGAGGAGACGGCCCAGGTGTTCCTCGGCGCCTGGGTGGGCGCGCAGTTCGTCTCGCAGACCCTGGCCGGCTGGGCGGACCTGGACGACCGCACGGCCGCGCTCTACAGCCACCTCCTCGCCGCGATCGCGGCCCCGCCCGTCCTCACCCGGCTGGACACCGCGCCGGACCGCGGCGCCCGGGTGATCGCCGAGGCCCGGCAACGCTCCGGGGACCTGGCGGGCATCGCCTGCTGACCCGGCTCCGCGTCCCGCCCCGCAAACCGTACGGGTGGTTTGGTTCCGGGACTCGGCACACTCGCTACCCGAGGCCGGCGAGGAATCCCTCCAGCAACTCGTCCAGGACCCCGGGCCGTTCCATGTGCAGGTCGTGCCCGGTGCCGGGGACGCTCACCGCCATGGCCGGCGGTCGCCGCGCGAGCATCGCGTCGATGTCCGGCCCCGGGATCAGGCTCGACCGCGCGAACACCGCCAGGGTGGGACAGCCGACCCGCCGCCACGCCGGCCGGGAGGAACGCCGGACGGTCTCCGCCAGCGCGGCGACCATCACGTCCCGGTCGAACCGCGGGCGCCGGCCGTCCTCGTGACGCTCCAGGCCCGCCGCCCAGCCCTCGCCCACCGGGCCGCCGCCGAAGAAGGAGACCGCCGCCGCGCGGGAGGGGAACGGCACCGGCCACGAGTCCAGCCACGCGCCGACGGCCCGGGGAGCCCCGGGATCGGGGTCGCCGGGTGCGGCCTCGACCAGGACGAGCGCGCACCCGGCGACCCCGATCAGGACGAGCGCGCGGACCAGCGCGGGGTGGGCGGCGGCGGTCAGCAGCGCCGTGTGACCGCCCAGCGACTGCCCGACCAGTACGGGCCGGTCCAGCCCCAGCCGCGCGGCGACCGCCACCACGTCCGCCACGAAGGCCGCCCGTGAGACATCGCCGGGGTGCCGCTCGCTCGCACCGTGCCCGCGCTGGTCGAACGCCACCACCCGGTGACGCCCCGACAGCCTCTCCGCCAGCGCGTCCCATTCACCGGCGTGGCCGGCCAGCCCGTGCAACAGCAGCACGGCGGTCCCCGGACCACCCCCGTCACGGCAGGCCAGCCGGACCCCGTCCCGGACCACAACCCGCTCCGACCACTCCACGACCGGCTCCCTCGACATCGTCGTTCGACCTGCCCGGCCGGCCCACGGGCTCCCTGGCCGCGAGTCCCGGCCGACCGGTGGGATCATCCTTTCGTTCGTCAGCCCCGGCCGGGCGGTGGGCCCCCGTCCGTGAGCCCCGGCCGAGCGGCGAGATCCTCCGTTGGCGACTCCGGGTCGGGTGCCGGGCCCCTCCGTTGGTCACCTCAGGTCGGTCGGTTGGCCGCTCCATTCGTGATTCCGGACGGCGCGGCGGCCCGGGTTCGCCGCTCCCGCCTGCGCCCGGGCCCCGCTCGTCAGTCCGGCCGGGTCGTGGACCCCTCCGCCCGTATCCCCCAGCCGGACGGCAGGCCCGTCGCTCGTGGCTCCGTACCGTGTGCCGGCCCAGGTCCGTCACTCCCGGTCCGGCGACGGAACCCGTGCCCTGCCCGCCTTCACCAGGCGCCCGCACGGCTCAGGGGCGCCCGCCGCGCTCCAGGGGGATCCGCTCGCCGGCCTCCACCGCCACCGGCAGCCGGTTCTCGGTGGGCGGCAGCGGGCAGGTGGCCAGGTCGGTGTAGGCGCACGGCAGGTTCCCGGCACGGTTGAAGTCGAGCGTGACCGTACCGTCGGGGCCCGGCGCGTCGATATACAGCGAGCGGTTCGCCGCGTACGTCGTCACGCCCGAGGTGGCGTCGGTGAACAGCACCATGAGACCGCCGGGGTCGCCGCCGTTGAACGCGGTGAGCCGGTGCCGGGCGCCGGCCAGCTCGAACTCGACCTCGCCGGGGGAGTCGTAGACGTGCTCCAGCCCCTCCACGGCGGCGCCGACGGTGACCGGCCGCGGCTGGTCGTAGGGCAGGAAACGCCCGGTGACGACCCAGCGCGGGTCCGGGGCGTAGACGGGGGTGTGGCGGAAGGCGGTGCGCAGCGGGTTGCCGGGGTGGCGGGGCCGCAGGATGTCGTGGCCGCCGCGCCGGGCGACTTCCAGCCGGGCCTCGCCCCAGTCGGCGTACCGGCTCTCCCGCTCGGGGACGACCCCGAACGCGTACCGGCCGCGTACCACCGTGCCGTTCACGGTCAGTTCCTCGCCCTCGGCCAGTTCGACCACCACTCCGTCCGCGGTCGCCGACCACGCGCCGGGGGTGTCGTCGAACCGGGCCGGTTCCGGGCCCAGCCAGTGCAGGCCGGTGATGGCGAGGAAGCCGTGAGGTCCGGCCAGTACGTCCTCCTTGGCCCGGTGCCACTCCTCCCACTCCTTGACGAAGGCCAACCGGTCGATGTCCTGGACGGTCATGTCCACTCCCTCACGTCGGTGTTGCCGGCCGAGTCCCGCGTCCGCTTCAACGACCGCGCCCCGGCCGTTCATCCCGGGCACGGCACCGTATGTCAGGGGGATATGCCGGTGATTCGACCGTTCCGCCGTGGACCGGGGGCGTCCGATGAGGGGTTGAGCGGAGCCGGTCACTAGGATGTGACACCAAGACAACCATGCGACCGGCCCGTTCCATGCGCGCCGGTCGGGGTCGCCGATGCCAGGGACCGCTCCCCGGGCTGCGGTGATCTTCCTTCCCAGGAGGACCCTCCGCATGTTCCGACGAATAGGCAACGCCGTCGTCCGTCATCCCATTTGGACGATCGTGGCGTGGCTGATCGCCGCGGTGGCGATAGTCGCCACCGCACCGAGCCTGCCCTCGAACAGTGACGAGAGCAGTTTCCTACCCAAGAGTTACGAGTCCATCAAAGCGGCGGATCTCCAGCAGAAGGCGTTCCCCAGCGCCTTCACCCCGTCCGCGATCGCGCTCTACCAGCGCACCGACGGCGGCAAGCTCACCGCCGCCGACGAGAAGGATGTCGCCCGGATCACCACCGAGCTGGGCAAGAAGCACATCGACCAGGTCCAGAAGGTCGTCCCCGGCCCGCCGTCGAAGGACGGCAAGTACACCATGACCCTGGTGCAGATGGACAGCAAGAACGCCGGTCAGCCCAAACAGGCCGACGCGGCGAAGGAGTTGCGCGAACAGGCCAAGGAACTGGCCAAGGGCACGCATCTCGACGTCAGGCTCGGCGGTTCCGCGGCGCAGGCACTCGACCAGCAGGACTCGTCCAAGCGCGGCGAGGCGCTGATCGGTATCGGCACCTTCCTCATCATCCTGGTGACCCTGCTGATCATCTTCCGGGCGCCGATCCTCGCCGTACTGCCCCTGGTGCTGATCGGCCTGGTGTCCGCCGTCGCCAACGGCCTGATCGCCTACGCCACCAAGCTGTTCGGCCTCCAGGCCAACAGCTCGATCTCCTCGATGCTCATCGTCGTGCTCTTCGGCGTCGGCACCGACTACTTCCTGTTCCTGATATTCCGCTACCGCGAGAGTCTGCGCGCCGGTGACGAACCCAAGCAGGCCATGATCAACGCGGTGGACCGGGTCGGCGAGGCCATCGCCTCGGCGGCCGGAGCGGTCATCATCGCCTTCCTCGCCCTGGTGCTGTCCACGCTGGGCTTCCTCAAGCAGATGGGCCCCGCGCTCGCCATCGCGGTCGGCGCCACCCTGGTCGCCGGCCTGACCCTGATCCCCGCCGTGGTCTCGCTGATCGGCCCGAAGGTCTTCTGGCCGTCGAAGTCCTGGCAGAAGGAACCGCAGAACGCCCGCTTCGCCGCCCTCGGGCGCGGTGTCCAGCGCCGCCCGGCGCTGACCGCCATCGTCTCCGGACTGGTCCTGCTGGTGCTGTCCCTCGGTACCCTCGGCTACAAGGCCACGTTCGACCTGGCCTCGGGCTCCATGCCCAAGACCAAGGAGTCCATGGTCGTCCAGGACCGGATGCAGCAGGCGTACTCGGCGGGCGCGGCCGCCCCCACCGACGTCTACTTGTCCAGCACCGACGGCAAGCAGCTGGACGGGTCGAAGTTCAAGGAGTACGCGCGGAAGCTCGGTGAGGTGGACGGCGTCGCGAGCGCCCGCATGACCCAGCTCAACAAGGAGGGCACCACCGCCGACTTCACCGTCACGCTGAAGTACGAGGCGTCGACGGACAAGGCGATCGACGCCGTGGGCCGGATCCGTGACGTCGCCCACTCGGCGGCGCCCGACGGCACCGAGGCGCTCGTCGGCGGCATGTCCTCGATCTACAAGGACATCGACGCGGCGGTCAACCACGACTACCGCACGGTCTTCCCGGTCGCCGCCGTCCTCATCATGATCATCCTGGGGCTGCTGCTGCGCAGTGTGGTCGCCCCCTGGTACCTGATCGCGTCCGTGGGCCTCGGCTTCGGCGCCACCCTCGGCGCCACCGTGTGGATCTTCCAGAACGGTCAGGGCCACTCGGGTCTGATGTTCATGCTGCCGGTGATCATGTACCTCTTCGTGGTCGCGATCGGCACCGACTACAACATCCTCATGATCGCCCGGCTGCGTGAGGAGGCCCGCGAGGGCCGGGACCCGCGCGAGGCGGCCGGCATGGCCCTGCGGCACGCCGGGCCGACCGTCGCCGCGGCGGGCTTCATCCTGGCGGCGACCTTCGCCACGATGATGCTGGCGGGCAATTCGCTGCTGTCGGAGATGGGCTTCGCGGTCTCCTTCGGCATCGTGGTGGCCGCGTTCGTCATGGCGATGTTCTTCACCCCGAGCCTCACGGCCCTGATCGGCCACGCCGCCTGGTGGCCGGGCCACGGGGACCGGGCCGAGACGCCGCGCGCCGGGACCGCCGGTTCCGGTACGGTCCGGCACGACGAGGACCGGGACACCACCGCTCACGATCCGGCGGGCCGCCGCGGCTAGCGGCGACCGCCACGAGTGACGAGTCCTGCCGGGCCACTTGGCCCGGCAGGACTTTTTTCACGCCGTCTTCCGCCCGGTCACCGCTTCCCGCCCGGTCGTCGCGACCCGACCGGTCACCGTTTCCCGCCCGTCACCCGGCGTCGGCGGGCACCTCGAAGTAGTGGCCCTCCTCCAGGTCCGACAGGAGTCCGGGGTGTACGGGCTCCCAGCCCACCAGTTCGCGGGTCAGGGTGCTCGAGGCGGCGGCGTCGTAGCCGAGGAAGCCGCCAAGCCAGCTGAAGTGTCCGACCGCGTCCTCGGGCGCCACGGACACCGTCGGCACACCGAGACGCCGGCCGATGGTCTCCGCGATGTCCCTCAGGGCGATGCCCTCCTCGGCGGCGCCGTGCAGCACCGACCCGGCGGGCGCCTTCTCGGCCGCCAGCCGGAACAGCCGCGCGGCGTCGAACCGGTGCACGGCCGGCCAGCGGTTGGCGCCGTCGCCGACGTACCCGGAGACGCCCTTGGCACGGGCGGTGGCCACCAGCATCGCCATGAAGCCCTTGTCCCCGGCGCCGTGACAGGTGGGGGAGAGCCGTACGACGGAGGAGCGGACGCCGCGCGCGGCGAGCGCGAGCACGGCCTCGGCGGTGGCTCCCCGGATGGCGGCGGGCGAACCGTCGGCCCGGGGCATGTCCCGTTCGGTCGCCACCCGTCCGGGTGCGAGACCGGCCAGTCCGGAGGCCAGGACGAAGGGCCGGCCGGTGCCGGCCAGCGCGTCGCCGAGCGCGTCGACGGCGCGGCGGTCGGCTTCGCCGGCCCCCTGGAAGTCGCCGCCGAAGGCGAGATCGTGCTTGAAGGCGAGGTGGATCACGCCGTCCGAGGCGGCGGCCGCCTCCCGCAGGACGTCGAGGTCGTCGAGGCTGCCGCGGACGGCCCCGGCCCCGGCCCCGGTCAGCGCGGCGGCGGAGGCGTCGGAACGGGCCAGTCCGACGACCTGGTGCCCGGCCGTCAAGAGGTCGGGCACGAGGGCGGAGCCGATCCAGCCGGACGCGCCGGTCACGAAGAAGCGCATGGGGAACTCCTGGCTAGTGATGTCAGTGACTGCCATCGACCCTAGCACTCCATGACAGTCACTGACATCGTTAGGATCCCGGACATGAGCAGATGGGAGCCGAACGCGCGCGGGCGCCTGGCGGAAGCGGCGTTGGAGCTCTACCGTGAGCGCGGCTACGAACAGACGACGGTCGCCGAGATCGCCAGACGGGCCGGGCTGACCGAGCGGACCTTCTTCCGCCACTACGCCGACAAGCGCGAGGTGCTGTTCTCCGGCGCCGGCGAGATCCAGGAGCTGTTCGTCCGGGCGGTCGCCGACGCCCCCGAGAGCGCGGCGCCCATCGATCTGCTGGCCCGCGGACTCGACGCGGTCAGCCAGGCCTTCGCCGGCCGGCGGGCCCACGCGCGGGCACGGCACGCCGTCATCACGGCGAACGCGGAACTCCAGGAGCGCGAGCTGATCAAACTCGCCTCCCTGTCGGCCGCCCTCGCCGACACCCTGCGCCGCCGGGGCGTCACCGAACCCGCCGCCGGCCTGGCCGCGGAGGCCGGGGTCGCCGTGTTCAAGGTCGGCTTCGAACGCTGGCTCGCGGACGACGGGGAACGGGACATGGCCGAGCTGGTACGGGAGACGCTGCACACGTTCAGGGCGGTGGCGGCCGGGGACTGACGGCGGGGGCTCCGGTACGGCGAGGCCGGAGGTGTACGGGTACGGCGGCTCCGGCGGGCCGTGTCCTGCCGTCCCGTACGGAACGTGGCCGAGCCCCGGGCACGGAAAGGAGAGACGCGGGCGCCCCGTCACACCTCCGGCGCGGCCGGGCGGACGGCGACCGCGTCGACCTCGAACAGCATGCCGGGCAGCGCGAGGGACGCCACCCCGCTCAGTGTCTGGGCCGGCAGCCGGTCCCCGAAGCGTGCGAGCAGGGCCTTGCCGAGGACCTCCAGCTTCGCGGCGTCGTGGCCGACGACGAACGTGCCGAGGCGGACGACGTGTTCGTACCCGAGCCCTTCCGCCTCCAGGGCCAGCCGCAACCGGTCGAAGGCCAGCTCGACCTGCGCGGCGAAGTCACCGGGCACCGGGGCGCCGGTGGCGTCGGAGGCGTACTGGCCCGCGATGAAGACGAGCGCGCCGGGCGCCGAGACGGCGTGGCTGTAGCCGAACGGGGCCGGGTCGTGCAGGGTGGCCGGGTTGGTGATCGTGCGCGAGTCGCGGGCCATGGATGGTGCTTCCTTCCGTCGGGCACGGTCGCCCCGGCAGCCGGGGTCACGCCGCGTGCGGTACGAGGGCGACAGCCGTCCCCCGTCCGTCCCAACACCCGCTGGTCACCGGCCATTCCGCCGTCCGCGAAGGGTGCCCGCCCTTCCGTTCCGGCGGCCGGGCGGCGCCGCGCGAGCACATGCCGCATGCTCGTGTGAGCCCTGTACGCGCCCCCCGCCGCACGAGAAGACTGCGCTGTCGGCGGGCAGGTGGCCGTCCGCCGTCCCTCCGCGTCCCGAACCCTCGGACGCCCCGCGTCCCGAGTCCAGAAAGGCGGGTCGGCCGCTGTGCTGTTGCGTCTGCCCACGTCCGTACCGGAAGCCCGGCAGTGCCTCGCCGACGGGGCCGTGCCGATCGGCGGCGCGACGCTCGTCTGGGCGGCCTGGCAGCGCGACGGGTTCCCGGACCTCACGATGTCGCTGCGCGAGGTGCCGGAGGCGAACGTCGTCGGGCGGGAGACCCTGGGCGCTGCCGTGCTGCTGCACCGGATCGACGCGACCGTGCCGGACGCCCTGCGGCTGGCCGCCGCCACGATCGGCACCGGCGCCGTGCGGCGGACCGCGACGGTCGGCGGCAACATCGTCGGCAGTACGCTGCGCTGCCTGCTGCCGCCCGCCCTCGTCCTGGAAGCCCGGGCCACGGTCCTGGAGCCCGACGGCGCCCGCGAGGCGGACCTGGCCGAGGTGGTCGCCAAACGTCCCGTGCTGCTCGGTCTGCGCTGGCGCACGCCCCTCGCCTCGGCCTACCGCAAGCTGCCCGCCGGGCCCGGCGGGCAGCCGCCCCTCGTCGTGACCTCCGCCGTGCACGCCGAGGACGGCGAGGGGCGCCGGCTGCGCGTCGCCGTACGGGACGGCTACGACGTGCTGACCGGCAGCACCCGGTGCGACACCGGCGCCGAGGACGCTCTCGGCGCCCTGCGCGACACGGCCCTCGGCGACCTGCCGGCCACCGTCTGGGAGGTCGTGCGCCCGCAGGTCACCGGCCTGCTGGCGGGCAGCGGGCAGAACTGAGGGCCGCCCCCCCCCGCGCGGCTCGGCGCCCGGCCGGAAGCGTGCCACAGTGGCGGTATGACGACACAGGCCGACCCGGCGGGCCCGCCGGACCTGGCGGTGCTGGTCGGGTTGCAGGCCTCCGGGAAGTCCACGTTCTACGCGAGGTGCCTGTCCGACCGGTACGAGCTGGTCGGCAAGGATCTGTTCCCGCGCGGGGCGAGGAACAAGCAGGCCCGGCAGATGCGGCTGGTCACGGAGCACCTGGCGGCGGGCCGGCCCGTGGCCGTGGACAACACCAACCCGTCGCCGCAGGAGATCGTGTCCGTGGTGGCCATCGGCATCTCCGGCTACTTCGGCTTCCTGGTCAAGGCGATGGG
>NZ_JACBWZ010000174.1 GCF_013870595.1 Streptomyces sp. WELS2
GTGTCGTCGGCCAGGGCCGTGATCTCGGCCGGGGACAGGCCGAGTTCGTCGCGCAGGAACCGTACGATCGTCCAGTGCGGCACGGCGTCCTCGTCGAAGGGGCCGAACGCGGCCGTGTACAGGGGGATCCAGCGCAGCGCCTCCTCGGCGGCCGCGGCCCGCCCGGGAGCCTCCTGGTAGGCGTCGTAGGAGATGCTCCGGTGGTGGATGAAGCGGTCGCCGGGCAGCCGCTGTTCGCACAGTTCCCGGTACTCGCGGGTCTGCAGGATGAGGTAGTGCCAGATCTCGTCGACGTCCTGCTCGACGGGGAGGAAGAGGCCGCCGAGCCGGCCGGGGTGGCGGGAGACCAGGTACAGGTAGCGCAGGCACTCGCGGACCTGGTGCCGGACGACGGCTTCGCCGGGGCTGCCGGGCTTGGCCAGGAAGTGCCGGACCACCTCGTCGTGCAGGGCGGGGCCGAGCAACTCCTCGGCGCCGGGGACCGGTTCGGTGGCGGTGCCGGAGGGGGCGGGCGCTGCGGACGTGGGCATGGGATTCCTGTCGGGGTCGGGGGGCCGGGGCGGAGAAGGAGGCGCCGTGGCCGGGGAAGGGGCGCCGTGGGCCTGGGTCAGGCCGTCAGGTCGTCGGACGCGGTCAGCCAGGAGTACTTGCCGGAGCGTCCGATCGGGATGCGGGCGCGGTGCTCCACCCGGCAGGAGCGCCCGGTCAGGTCGGCGACGCCGGCGGCGAGCCGGACGGTCTCGTCGGGGGTGAGCGGTACGTCGTCGAAGGTCGTGTACGTCAGCCGGCAGGTGTCGTCGCCGGTCAGCCGCAGGTGGTGGAGGAGGACGCGGCCGCTGACGCCGGTGACGCGGCTGTCGAGGTCGGCCTGGGCGACGGGGCCTCCGGGGGTGGGCAGGAGTTCCTTCTCCCGTCCGCAGAAGGAGACGATCCGCTCCGGGTCGGTGCCGCCGTCGCGGGTGCGGACGCAGTCGCCGGACCGGTAGCGGACCAGCGGCATGTACGGGTTGCGGACGCTGGTGACGATGAGGCTGTGGATGCCGCTGCCCGGCGCGACCGGGATCAGCTCGACGCTCATGTCCGTCAGGTACGGCCGGTACCGGCCCTCGGCGTCGCTGTAGAAGAGGTAACCGAGTTCGGTGCTGCCGAAGAGGTCGACCACGGGGCAGTCGAAGTGGGAGCGCAGGTAGGCGCGGACGTTCAGCGGTGTGTACTCGTAGGCGTGCACGATGCCCGCCGGGCGGGGGAAGCCGTCCCACAGGCCCCAGGCGGAGACCTTGCGGATCAGATGGGCCAGGTGGTGGCCGGAGCAGTCCAGGAGGTACGCCCCGTCGGGGTGGGCGCCGGCCACCTCCCGGATCTCTCCGAGCATGCGCTCGACGTCCTCGCGTTCCCAGTCGGCGGGATCCAGGCGGCGGTTGAGGTACAGCGTGCGGTCGTCGAGCCAGCGTTCACCGGGGGTCGCGCCGGGCTTGCGGGCGTTGACGCGGGCCACGTGCTCGGTGGCCAGCACGGTGGTCAGGGAGACCCGCCGGGCCCCGGTGTGCCAGGAAGCGCCGAGTTCGGGGTGTTCGCGCCACAGGCGGTAGTACGAGTGGAGCAGGAAGTAGGGCGGCCGGATGAGCCGCATACGGGCGTGGTTGGTGCCCGTGGACAGGACGAACTCGGCCTCTCCCGTCTCCAGGGCGCGGGCCAGCCGCGGAGTCATCCAGTTGTCTGGGAAACCCCGGGCGATCTCCGGTTTCTCCAGGATCGGGAAGTGCCCCCGCTCGACGGAGGCGCGGTAGATCGGGATGTCCCGCACCTTGTCCAGGACGTCGGCACTCGGCATGCGGTTCACAGGAACTCTCCGGGCGGTGTCGGCGGAGGGCCGCCGGCGCGGAGACGGCCGCGCCGGCGGCCCGGGGTGTGGGCACAACTCCCGGAGGTCAGCGGGAGATACAGCCGCTCTTCGCCGCGACGCTGATGCAGCCGCTCTTGGGCGCGGCGCTGATGCAGCCGTCCTTCGCCGCCTCGGCGGAGTTGAGGGCGACCCACCGCCGCCACACGGATTCCTCGGTCATGCGCTTGATGAGCTGGTCCATGGGGAACCTCCGGAAACTAGGAGACTTAACGTTTCTGCACACACAGACGACCCAGGGCGTTGACGCTCACCCATCGCCACCGAAGGTAAAGAGATGGTCAATCAGTAGTCAATGGAAAGTAGGGTGGTTGGCCGGAAACGCATGTTCGTGCCTCGAACCCACGGTCGCGCCATGGCCGGCGCGTCCGGCCCTACCGCATGTCCGCCCGGAAGACGACCGGGGTCTGGCCGGTGTGCAGATGGAAGAACTTGGAGAAGTTGGCCGCGTCGGGGAAGCCCACGGCCGCCCCTACGCGGCCGATCGGCATGTCCGTGTGCGCGAGGAGGCGTTTGGCCTCGAGGATCACCCGTTTGTCGATGAAGCCCTTGGGGGTCTCGCCGGTGGCCGCGCGGACGGCGCGGACCAGGGTGCGCCGGGAGTAGCCGAGGGCGTCGGCGTAGGCGCTGACGCTGTGGTTGGTGGCGAAGCCCTGCTCGACGGCGTCCCGGAAGCGGATGAAGGTGCTGTCGGCGTGCTGCGGGGAGGTCTCCGCGGAGCTGGCGGCGAGATGGGCCAGCCGCAGCAGGCACGCGGTGAGGGTGTGCCGCAGGACCGCCGTGTGCAGACTGAGCGGGAGCGTGGCGGTGTCCTCGTACTCGCGGCGGAGCTGGTCGAGGGCGGCCTGGAGCGCGGCGCGCTGCGCCGGGCCGGGGTGCAGCAGCGGCGGCAGGTCGTAGCGGTACAGGCCCGTGGCCTCGACGGTGGAACGGGGCAGAAAGCCGGGCTGCATGGTCAGCACGGTTCCGCGGTACCCGGATTCCCGGGAGAAGCGGTGGACCTGTCCGGGGCGGATCCACAGCAGGTCGCCGGCGCCGGCCTCGTACTCGGCGAAGTCGATCATGTGCCGTACGGGGCCGCCGGTGAAGAGCATGACCACGTGGAAGTCGATGCGGTGGACGCGGTGCAGGGGGGCCTCGGCGTGCCAGGTGCGGTCGGTCCCCATGGGGCCGATCTGCATGCCGACACCGCCGACGGCCAGCTCGGCCGGGAAGGGGAAGGTTCTGATCCCGTCGCCACCAGCGGTCCCGTCGCCCCCGGCGTCGCCGCCACCGGCTCCGCCGCCGCCATCCTGCCCCATCATGACCGCCATGCCCTTTTCGTACCGTTCCCGTCGTTCGATCACTGTCCCAGATTCACCACAGGCTGACACACCCCGACCTTTCCTCGAAAAAGTCAGACTTTTAAGTTTGAACACGTCAGGCCACCCATCCCGCACTCAACGAGGACTTCTTGAAGATGACGACGCAGACCTCCGACGACTTCGAGTGGACCGACCTCGACCGGCGTGCCGTGGACACCGCCCGGCTCCTGGCGGCCGACGCGGTGCAGAAGGTGGGCAACGGGCACCCCGGCACCGCGATGAGCCTGGCACCTGCCGCGTACACGATCTTTCAGAAGGTGATGCGTCACGACCCGGCGGACCCGGAGTGGACCGGCCGTGACCGCTTCGTCCTCTCCCCCGGCCATACCTCGCTGACCCTCTACACCCAGCTGTACCTCGCCGGGTACGAGCTGGAGCTGGACGACCTGAAGGCGTTCCGCACGCACGGCTCGAAGACGC
The DNA here is from genome assembly GCF_013870595.1 of Streptomyces sp. WELS2. Taxonomy (GTDB): domain Bacteria; phylum Actinomycetota; class Actinomycetes; order Streptomycetales; family Streptomycetaceae; genus Streptomyces. Next base: position 3,685 of record NZ_JACBWZ010000174.1, read on the forward strand.
CGGGCCACCCCGAGTACGGCCACACCGCCGGGGTCGAGACCACCACCGGCCCGCTCGGCCAGGGCGTGGCCAACGCCGTCGGCATGGCGATGGCCGCCCGCTACGAGCGCGGCCTCTTCGACCCGGACGCCCCGGCCGGCACCTCCCCCTTCGACCACACCATCTGGGCGATCGTCTCCGACGGCGACCTCCAGGAGGGCGTCTCCGCCGAGGCGTCCTCGCTGGCCGGCCACCAGAAGCTCGGCAACCTGGTCTTCCTCTACGACGACAACCACATCTCCATCGAGGGCGACACCGCGACCGCCTTCTCCGAGGACGTGCTGAAGCGGTACGAGGCCTACGGCTGGCACACCCAGCGGATCGAGCCCACCGCCGAGGGCGACATCGACGCCCCCGCCCTGTACCGGGCGCTGAAGGCCGCGCAGGCCGAGACCGGCCGGCCGTCGATCATCGCGATGCGCACGATCATCGCCTGGCCCGCCCCGAACGCGCGCAACACCGAGGCCTCCCACGGCTCCGCGCTCGGCGAGGAGGAGATCGCCGCCACCAAGCGCCTGCTCGGCTTCGACCCGGAGCAGACCTTCGAGGTGTCCGACGAGGTCCTGAAGCACACCCGCCGGGCCCTGGACCGCGGTGCCGAGGCGCACGCGTCCTGGGACAAGCGGATCGCCGAGTGGCGCGCCGCCCGGCCCGAGCGGGCGGAGCTGTTCGACCGGGTGAGCAAGGGCGAGCTGCCCGCGGGCTGGGAGGACGCCCTGCCCGTCTTCGAGGCGGGCAAGTCGGTCGCCACCCGCGCCGCCTCCGGCAAGGTGCTCCAGGCCCTCGGCCCCGTCGTCCCCGAGCTGTGGGGCGGCTCCGCCGACCTGGCCGGCTCGAACAACACCACCATCGACAAGACCAGCTCCTTCCTGCCCGCGGGCAACCCGCTGCCCGAGGCCGACCCGTACGGCCGTACCGTGCACTTCGGCATCCGCGAGTTCTCCATGGCCGCGGAGATGAACGGCATCGCCCTGCACGGCAACACCCGGATCTACGGCGGCACCTTCCTCGTCTTCTCCGACTACATGCGCAACGCCGTGCGGATGTCGGCGCTGATGCAGCTGCCGGTGACGTACGTGTGGACGCACGACTCCATCGGCCTCGGCGAGGACGGCCCCACCCACCAGCCGGTCGAGCACCTGGCCTCGCTGCGCGCCATCCCCGGGCTGAACGTCGTCCGCCCGGCGGACGCCAACGAGACCGCGATCGCCTGGGCCGAGATCCTGAAGAGGCACGCCACGCACCCGGCCCCGCACGGGCTCGCGCTGACCCGCCAGGGCGTGCCGGTGTACGCGCCGAACGAGGACGCGGCCAAGGGCGGCTACGTACTGCGCGAGTCCTCGACGGAGGTCCCGGAGGTGATCATCATCGCGACGGGCTCCGAGGTGCACCTCGCCGTGGCCGCGCGGGAGCTGCTGGAGGCCGCGGGGACCGGCACCCGCGTGGTGTCCATGCCGTCCGTGGAGTGGTTCGAGGAGCAGCCGCGCGAGTACCGCGAGCGGGTGCTGCCGCCGGCCGTGAAGGCCCGGGTCGCCGTCGAGGCCGGGATCGGCCTGACCTGGTACCGCTATGTGGGCGACGCCGGACGCATCGTCTCGCTGGAGCACTTCGGTGCCTCCGCGGACGCGAAGACCCTGTTCGCCGAGTACGGCTTCACCCCCGAGAACGTCGCCGAGAAGGCCCGCGAGTCGCTCGCCGACGCGCGCGCCTGACACCGACCCCCACCGAAACCGGCGCACACCGCGCCCGATACCGACGCAGAAGTAGAAAGATGAGCACAGTGACCGAAGCAATCGCGACCCCGGGAGCCCTCAAGCGCCTCGCCGACGAGGGCGTGTCCATCTGGCTGGACGACCTGTCGCGCAAGCGGATCACCTCGGGCAGCCTCGCCGAGCTGGTGGCGAGCGGGAGCGCCGTCGGTGTCACCACGAACCCCTCGATCTTCCAGGCCGCCATCGGCTCCGGGGAGGGCTACGAGGAGCAGCTCGCCGACCTCGCCGTGCGCGGGGTCACGGTGGACGAGGCCGTGCGGATGATGACCACCGCCGACGTGCGCGCCGCCGCCGACATCCTGCGGGACGTGTACGACACCACCGGCGGCCGGGACGGCCGGGTCTCCATCGAGGTCGACCCGCGCCTGGCCCACCACACCGAGGCCACCGTCGCCGAGGCCAAGCAGCTGGCCTGGCTGGTCGACCGGCCCAACGTGATGATCAAGATCCCGGCGACCAAGGCCGGCCTGCCCGCGATCACCGAGGTGATCGGCCTCGGCATCAGCGTCAACGTCACGCTGATCTTCTCCCTGGAGCGCTACCGCGAGGTCATGGACGCCTACCTGGCCGGCCTGGAGAAGGCCCGCGAGCGCGGCATCGACCTGTCGGGCATCCACTCGGTGGCGTCCTTCTTCGTCTCCCGCGTGGACAGCGAGATCGACAAGCGGCTGACCGCCCTCGGCACGGACGAGGCCCTGGGTCTCAAGGGCCGCGCGGCCCTCGCCAACGCCCGGCTGGCCTACGAGGCGTACGAGGAGGTCTTCGCCTCCGGCCGCTGGCAGGCCCTCGCACAGGCGGACGCCCACAAGCAGCGCCCGCTGTGGGCCTCCACCGGTGTGAAGGACCCCGCGTACAAGGACACCCTGTACGTGGACGAGCTGGTCGCGCCCGGCACGGTCAACACCATGCCCGAGGCCACCCTGAACGCCGTCGCCGACCACGGCGAGATCACCGGCGACACGGTGACCGGCGGCTACGACCAGGCGCGCGCCGACCTGGCCGCCGTGGAGCGGCTCGGCATCTCCTACGACGAGGTCGTCCAGCAGCTGGAGGACGAGGGCGTCGCGAAGTTCGAGGCGGCCTGGCAGGAGCTGCTGGACGCCGTCGCCACGTCCCTGAAGAGCAAGGGAGCTGACGCCCGATGACCGACAACGCCCCCGCCGCCCAGGCATCCGACGAGGTGCGCGTGCCGGTGCTGCCGGCCGCCGACTGGGCGAACCCGCTGCGGGACACCCGCGACCGCCGGCTCCCCCGCATCGCCGGGCCGTCGGGCCTGGTCATCTTCGGGGTGACCGGTGACCTGTCCCGCAAGAAGCTGATGCCGGCCGTCTACGACCTGGCCAACCGCGGACTGCTGCCGCCGGGCTTCTCCCTCGTCGGGTTCGCCCGCCGCGAGTGGGAGGACCAGGACTTCGCGCAGGTCGTCCACGACTCCGTCCGCGAGCACGCCCGCACCCCGTTCCGCGAGGAGGTGTGGCAGCAGCTCGCCGAGGGCATGCGCTTCATCCCCGGCGACTTCGACGACGACACCGCCTTCAAGCAGCTGAAGGACGCCGTCGAGGAGCTGGACGCCTCCCGCGGCACCGGCGGCAACTTCGCCTTCTACCTCTCGGTGCCGCCGAAGTTCTTCCCGAAGGTCGTGCAGCAGCTGAAGAAGCACGGCCTGGCGAGCCCCCCGGAGGGCTCCTGGCGCCGCGCGGTCATCGAGAAGCCGTTCGGCCACGACCTGGCCAGCGCGCGCGAGCTGAACGCGATCGTGCACGAGGTGTTCGAGCCGGACCAGGTGTTCCGCATCGACCACTACCTCGGCAAGGAGACCGTCCAGAACATCCTGGCGCTGCGCTTCGCCAACCAGATGTACGAGCCGATCTGGAACCGGTCCTACGTCGACCACGTGCAGATCACCATGGCCGAGGACATCGGCATCGGCGGCCGGGCCGGCTACTACGACGGCATCGGCGCCGCCCGCGACGTCATCCAGAACCACCTGCTCCAGCTGATGGCGCTCACCGCCATGGAGGAGCCGATCGCGTTCGACGCCGAGGCGCTGCTCACCGAGAAGCTGAAGGTGCTGAAGTCGGTGCGGCTGCCGGAGGACCTGGGCCTGCACACCGTGCGCGGTCAGTACGCGGCCGGCTGGCAGGGCGGCGAGAAGGTCGTCGGCTACCTCCAGGAGGACGGCATCGACCCCAAGTCGAAGACCGACACCTTCGCCGCGATCAAGCTGGGCATCGACAACCGCCGCTGGGCGGGCGTCCCCTTCTACCTGCGCACCGGCAAGCGGCTGGGCCGCCGGGTCACCGAGATCGCGGTCGTCTTCCAGCGGGCCCCGCACTCCCCGTTCGACTCCACCGCCACCGAGGAGCTGGGCCAGAACGCCATCGTCATCCGGGTCCAGCCCGACGAGGGCATGACCGTGCGGTTCGGTTCCAAGGTGCCGGGCACCTCCATGGAGATCCGGGACGTGTCGATGGACTTCGCCTACGGCGAGTCGTTCACCGAGTCGAGCCCGGAGGCGTACGAGCGGCTCATCCTGGACGTGCTGCTCGGCGACGCCAACCTCTTCCCGCGTCACCAGGAAGTGGAGGAGTCCTGGAAGATCCTCGACCCGATCGAGGAGTACTGGGCGGCGCACGGCAGGCCCGCGCAGTACGCGTCGGGCAGCTGGGGACCGAGGGAAGCCGACGAGATGCTCGCACGAGACGGACGGAGCTGGCGCAGGCCATGAGGATCGACCTGACCGACACCACGGCAAGCAAGATCAACAAGGCGTTGGTGCGGGGCCGCCGCGCCATCGGTACGCCCGCCGTGGGCATGGTCCTGACGATGGTGATCGTCACGGACGAGGAGAACGCCTACGACTCGATCAAGGCCGCCGAGGACGCCTCGCGCGAACACCCCTCGCGGACCCTGGTCGTCATCAAGCGGCACGCCCGCACCCTGCGCGACCGCACCCACTCCCGGCTGGACGCCGAGGTCCGGGTCGGCTCCGAGGCCGGCACCGGGGAGACGGTGGTGCTGCGCACCTACGGCGAGGTCTCCGACCACGCCGACTCGGTGGTGCTGCCGCTGCTGCTGCCGGACGCCCCGGTCGTCGTGTGGTGGCCGGTGGACGCCCCCGAGGCCCCGGCCAAGGACCCGCTGGGCGCGCTCGCCCAGCGCCGGATCACCGACCTGTACGCCGTCGAGCGGCCGCTGGAGGTCCTGAACACCCGCGCCCGCTGCTACGCGCCCGGCGACACCGACCTGGCCTGGACCCGGCTGACCCTGTGGCGCTCGATGCTGGCCGCCGCCCTGGACCAGGCCCGGGTGCCGGTGACCTCGGCGGCCGTGGAGGCGGAGGCCGACAACCCCAGCGCCGAGCTGCTCGCGCGCTGGCTGGAGGCCCGTCTGAAGGTGTCCGTGGACCGGGTGCACAGCGCCGGCCCGTTCGTGACGGCCGTCCGGCTCGGCACCGCGAACGGCGACATCGTCGTGGACCGGCCCGAGGGCCCGCTGGCCACGCTGAGCCTGCCCGGCCAGCCGCCGCGCACCCTCGCCCTGAAGGTCCGCGCCACCTCCGAACTCATCGCCGAGGAGCTGCGCCGCCTCGACGCCGACGAGATGTACGCCATCGCCCTGCAGGGCGTGGCCCCCAAGGAGAACGCCTGAGATGGCAGAGTTCCCGAAGCTCACCCACCGCCCCGAGTGGACGGCCCTCGCCGACCACCGCGCCCAGGGCCGCCTGCACCTGCGCGAACTGTTCGCGGCGGACCCCGGCCGCGCCGAGCGGTACGTCGTACGGGTCGGTGACCTGTACATCGACTACAGCAAGCACCTGATCACCGACGAGACCCTGGCGCTGCTCCAGGAACTCGCCGCCGCCACCGGCGTGTTCGCGCTGCGGGACGCCATGTTCCGCGGCGAGCGGATCAACGTCACCGAGGACCGGGCGGTGCTGCACACCGCGCTGCGCGCCCCGCGGGACGCGGTGATCGAGGTGGACGGCGAGAACGTCGTGCCCAAGGTGCACGCGGTGCTGGACAAGATGGCCGGCTTCGCCGACCGGGTCCGCTCCGGCGAGTGGACCGGACACACCGGCCGGCCGATCCGCAACGTCGTCAACATCGGCATCGGCGGCTCCGACCTCGGTCCCGCGATGGCCTACGAGGCGCTGCGCCCCTACACCGCGCGCGAGCTGACCTTCCGGTTCGTGTCGAACGTGGACGGCGCCGACCTGCACGAGGCCGTCCGCGACCTGGACCCGGCCGAGACGCTGTTCATCGTCGCGTCCAAGACGTTCACCACCATCGAGACCATCACCAACGCGACCAGTGCGCGCAAGTGGCTCCTCGACGGGCTGGACGGCGACGAGAAGGCC
>NZ_JACBWZ010000175.1 GCF_013870595.1 Streptomyces sp. WELS2
CCGAGGACCCGGCGTTCGCCGAGGCCTTCACCCTCCAGAAGAGACTCGTGGAGCGCGGGACCTGCCGGCCGTGCCCCCGGAGCCCTTCCGGGACTGGTGGCAGCGCACCCGCGGCGGAAAGGACGGCGACAGGTGAACAGCAGGGAACGGGTCCTGGGCCGGGTGCGGCGGGCCCTTGCGGACGTGACCCCGGACGAGCGGCCGTACGAGGAGGCCGTGGCCCGGGACTACCTGCGCGCCCACGGGGAGCGCACGGCCGAGGAGACGGTGGAGCTGCTGGCGGAGAACCTGGCGGACTACCGGGCGATCGTGCACCGCGCCGGCGCCGGGGAACTGCCGGCGCTCGTCATGCGGCTGCTCGCCGCACACGGCTCCCGGGAGGTGCTGGTCCCGCCGGGCCTGCCGGCCGGATGGCTGGACGGGGCCGCTCCCGTGCGGATCCACGACCGGGCGGAGCTCACCGCCGCGCGGCTGGATCGGGTGGACAGCGTGGTGACCGGCTGCGCCGTGGCGGTCGCGGAGACCGGCACCCTCGTGCTCGACGGCTCCCCGGACCAGGGCCGGCGCCGTATCTCGCTGATCCCGGACCACCACATCTGTGTCGTCCGCGTCCCGGACCAGGTGGTCTCCTCCGTCCCGCAGGCCCTCGAACGCCTCGATCCGACCCGGCCCTTGACCTGGATCTCGGGCCCGTCCGCCACCAGCGACATCGAACTGGACCGGGTGGAGGGCGTGCACGGCCCGCGCACGCTGGAGGTGATCCTGTTCGGGTGACCGTCGGGCACGCGGGGTCCGCCGGTCGGGGCACGGCGGGATGAGGGGCCGGGCCGGCTGCCGTAGCGTGGGGGAATGATCCGGTTCGAGCAGGTCACCAAGCGGTATCCGGACGGTACGACGGCCGTGGACGACCTCTCCTTCGAGGTCGCCGAGGGCGAACTGGTGACGCTCGTCGGGCCGTCCGGGTGCGGCAAGACGACGACCATGATGATGGTGAACCGGCTCATCGAGCCGACCTCCGGCCGGATCCTCGTCGGCGGCCGGGACATCGCCACCCTCGACCCGGTGCGGCTGCGCCGCCGCATCGGGTACGTCATCCAGCAGGTGGGCCTCTTCCCGCACCGCACCGTCCTGGACAACACCGCGACCGTGCCCGCGCTGCTCGGCTGGAAGCGGGCGCGGGCCCGGGCCCGGGCGGCCGAGCTGCTGGACCTGGTGGGCCTGGATCCGAAGACGTACGGGCCGCGCTATCCCCACCAGCTGTCCGGCGGGCAGCGGCAGCGGGTCGGCGTGGCCCGCGCGCTGGCCGCCGATCCGCCGGTGCTGCTGATGGACGAGCCGTTCGGCGCGGTCGACCCGGTGGTGCGCGAGCAGTTGCAGGACGAGTTCCTGCGCATGCAGGCCGAGGTGCGCAAGACGGTGCTGCTGGTCACGCACGACATCGAGGAGGCCGTCCGGCTCGGTGACCGCATCGCCGTGTACGGGCAGGGCCGCGTCGAGCAGTTCGACACGCCCGGCGCGGTCCTCGGGGCGCCCGCCACGCCGTACGTCGCCTCGTTCGTGGGCGCCGACCGGGGGCTGAAGCGGCTGTCGGTCACCGCGATCGAGCCGGACGACCTGGAGCAGCCGCCGGTGGCCCGCCCGGACGAGCCCGCCGCGCGGGCCCGTCAGCGGCTGCTCGGGGTGGGCGCCCGGTGGGCGGTGGTCCTGGACGCGGACGGTGATCTGCACGGCTGGGTCGGCATCGGGGAACTGGCGGCGGACGGCACGGTCGGGGACCTGGCCCACCGGATGACCGCCTGGGTGCCGGTGGGCGCGCCGCTGAAGCAGGCGTTCGGGGTGATGCTCCAGCACGACGCCGGGTGGGTGGCCGTGCTGGACGGGGCGCGGTTCCTCGGCGTGCTGACCCCGGCGAAGCTGCACGAGGCGCTGCGCCGCTCGGTGGACGCGGACGCGCGCGGGGTGACGCGGGGGCAGGTGCCGTTCGACTCGGTGGCGGACGCCTGAGGCGCGGCTACCCGGTCAGCCCCTTGTCCTCCAGGTAGGCGCGGGCCACGTCGGCGGGCAGCCGGCGCGCGGAGTCGACCTGCCGGTTCATCGCGGCGAGGTCGGCGGTGGTGAGCACGCCGTCGAGCCGCCCCAGGGTCTTCGCCACCCGTGTGCCGCCCGCGCGGGCGCGGTTGACGACCGGGACGACGTGGTCGGCGTTCTGCAGCCGCTTGTCGTCGGCGAGCAGGACCAGACCGAAGGAGTCGAGGGTGGCGTCCGTGGTGGTGGTCAGCACCATCTGGTCGCGGCCCTGCTGCACGGCCCGTTTGGCCTGGGTGGTGCCGACGCCCTTGGGGTCGATCCCGGTGATGTCGATGCCGTACACCTTCCGCAGGCCCGGGGCGCAGTACGGCCGCCGTACGCACTCGTCGCCCGCCGCGAGCCGTACCGGCAGTCTCCTGGCGCCGAGGTCGCCGAGGGTCTTCAGGCGGTGCCGGCGGGCGTAGGCCGCGGTCACCGCGAAGGCGTTCTGGTCGACGGCCCGGCCGGGCGCGAGGACGGTCAGGCCCCGGGGCGTGGCGAGGGCGCGCAGGGCCTTCATCGTGGCGCCGAGGTCGGGCGAGCCGACCGGGGCCGCGTCGGGGCCGTGCGTCCTGGCGTTCAGCCAGTCGGCGAAGGTGGCCGCGTACTCGGGTACGACGTCGATCCGGCCTGATTCCAGGGCCGGTTCGTACAGTTCCCGGTTGGCGACCGTGAGGATGGAGGTCCGGTATCCGGCGTCGTCGAGCAGCCGGGCGTACAGCTGGGCGAGCAGGTCGCTCTCGGTGAAACCGGCCGAGCCGATGGTCAGATGGCGGCTGTCGCCGGGCGCGGCGGTGACCTGGCCGCGGTCCTCCAGGGCGGGACCGGCGGCACAGGCGCCGAGGGGCGGCAGGAGAAGGAGGGCGAGGGCCAGGCGGACGAGTGCGGCGGGGAGGGGTCGGCCTGTCATGGCCGGCCGCCCCTCGCCCGGGCCGGCGCGAGCCGCTCGGCGAGTTCGAAGACGGCCTCCACCAGGAGGGCGAAGGCGGCGACGAGGAACGCGCCCGCGACCACCTGGGGCGTGCTCGCCAGGTTGAACCCTGCCGTGATGATCCGGCCGAGGCCGCCGCCGCCCGCGAGCGCGGCGATGGTGGCGGTGGCGACGAGCTGGACCGCGGCGATCCGCACCCCGTTCAGCACGAGGGGGAGCGCGAGGGGCAGTTCCACCCGGAACAGCAGCTGGCGGCCGGTCATCCCCATGCCCCGGGCGGCCTGTACGACACCCCGGTCGACCTCGCGCACGCCGACGTAGGCGTTGGTGAGCAGCGGCGGTACGGCGAACAGCACCAGGGCGATCACGGTGGGGCCGTCGCCCCAGCGTCCGACGGGGGTGAGCAGCAGCAGGACCAGCACGGCGAAGGTGGGCACGGCCCGGCCGGCGTTGGAGAGGTTCACGGCGAGCGCGCCGCCCTTGCCGAGGTGGCCGAGGACCAGCGCGACGGGCAGGGCGATCGCACAGCTCAGCAGGAGGCAGACGGCGGTGAGCGCCAGGTGCTGGAGCAGCCGGTGCCGGATGCCGTCCTCGCCCGGCCAGTGCGCGGGGTCGGTGAGCCAGTGCCAGGCGGCGGCGAGGGTGCTCATGCGCGGGCCGTCCTGGTCCAGGGGGTGATCAGCCGCTGCACGCCCAGCAGGAGCAGGTCCGCGGCGACGGCGATCAGCACGCACAGCACGGACGCGGTGAGCACCTGGGCCTTGAAGTAGCTGTTCATGCCCGCGTAGATGAGGTTGCCGAGGCCGCCGTAGCCGACGATCGCGCCGACCGTGGCCAGGGAGACCGCCGAGACGGTGGCGACGCGCAGGCCCGCCATCGCGGCGGGCAGGGCGAGCGGCAGCTCCACGGCGAGGAGGAGGCGGACGGGGCCGTAGCCGAGGCCGCGCGCGGCCTGCCGGGTCTCCTCGGGGACGGCGCGCAGGCCCGCGAGGATGTTCCGTACGAGCACGGTGAGCGAGTACAGCGCCAGCCCGGCGATGACGAGGGTGGCCGACAGGCCGTACAGGGGCAGGAGGAGGGAGTACATGGCCAGCGACGGGATGGTGTAGAGGATCGTCGTCACGGCCAGGACCGGGCCGGCCGCCCAGCGCCGGCGACGGGCCAGCACCGCGAGCGGCACCGCGACGACGAGGCCGGTGAGCACCGACAGAGAGGTCAGCTGGAGGTGCTGGACGACCGCGTCGAGCAGGATCTGCCGACGGGTGCTCAGATAGATCCCGCAGATCCACTCGTTGCGCGTCAGGCAGTCGTCGGGGAGCGGTGTCACGGGTCCATTGCAGCGGGCGGGGCGGGCGGGGGCGCGTTGTGGTGGGCTGGATGGGGGTGGCGGTGGTCGTCCGCCGCTGCCGGACCCGGGCGCGGTCCTCGGCTGCGCCGGGCCGGCGGAACGGAAACCGTGCTCCCGCCCGCTCACGCGAACGGCCTGGGAACACCTCCGGCGCGCCCCGGGTGTGCACGGGTGCCTCTCCGCCCGCGAACATCATGACCGGCCGGCCGCGACGGCGGCGAAGTGCGGCGCGCAAAGGCCCGCGGAGACGTTCCGGTCCTGGCGCGGCCCCGGGCAGCGACGGTCCCTCGCGCGCGGCGGACATTCGCTACGGTAGTGACCTTGCCACCGAGGTTGGGGGTCACATGGATTCGCTCGTCATGGCGGCGGGCTCGGCACTCGTGGGTGCGATGGCGACGGATGCCTGGCAGCAGGCACGTTCCTCCGCGGTGGCCCTGTGGCGCCGCGTGCATCCGCAGCACGTTCCGGCGATCGAGGACGAACTCGCCGAGGTGCGTGCGGAGGTGCTGGCTGCCCGCGGAGTGGGTGACACCGAGACCGAAGCGGGGCTTGCCGCCGACTGGCAGCGTCGGCTGGGCAGGCTGCTGCGCGACGACCCCGCTCTGGCGGACGAACTGCGTCGGGTTCTCGACGAGGAGTTGACCCCGCTGCTGCCGGACACGGAGGGCCACCGCGCCGCTTCCGTCGAGATGACGGCCCGCGCGTCCGGCAGGGCCCGGATCTATCAGGCTGCGGGCAACCAGACCATCAACGAGTCGTGAGCGGTGGCGCCGGCCGATCGGTGATTCGGCAGGACGCCGTGGCACGAGACGATGCCCGGATCTATCAGGCGGGCGGCGACATCATCATCAACGAAGCCGGCGCCCCACAGCGGCGCGGGCTTCCCGAGCAGCCGCCCGGACGGTTCGTCAGGGAGGTCACCGATCCGTACGCGTGGGAAGTGCACCAGGCCATCACCGTGGACGAGGGCGGGTTCACGGATCCTCTCCCGGTCTTGCCGGTGTACGTCGAGCGAGAACACGACCTACGGCTTCGCGCTGCCGTCCGGGAGGTGGTCCGGGGGCCGAGCCGGACGGTGGTGCTGGTAGGCGGATCCTCCACCGGGAAGACCCGCGCCTGCTGGGAAGTCATCCGGTCGCTCCCGCCCTCCTGGCGTCTGTGGCACCCCATCGAGCCGAGCCGGCCCGAGGCCGCCCTTGCCGGACTGGACGCGGTCGAGCCCCACACCGTCCTGTGGCTGAACGAGACCCAGCACTATCTGCTCACACCGAACAGCGCGCTGGGCGAGAATCTCGCTGCCGGTCTGCGCGCGCTCCTGCGAGACCCGGAACGTGGCCCCGTCCTCGTACTGGGCACGCTCTGGCCCGAGTACTGGGCGCAGCTCACGGCTCCGCCCGTGCCGGGTGCCGAGGACATCCATGCGCAAGCCCGGGCGCTGCTGGCGGGATGTGATCTGCCGGTACCGGAGGCGTTCGGCGCGAGTGAGGAGGCGAACCTCGCCAGGGCCGCCGCAGCGGATCCGAGGATCGCCTACGCCGCCGCTCATGCGGAACAGGGTCACATCGCCCAGTACCTGGCCGGTGCTCCCGCGCTCCTGGAGCGATATCGAAATGCGCCCCCGGCCGGAAGGGCGGTGACGCAGCTGGCCATGGACGCCCGGCGGCTGGGCCTCGGGCCGACCGTGTCACTGTCGCTGCTGGAATTCGCCGCTCCTTCGTACATGACGAACCTGCAGTGGGAGCAGGCAACGGACACCTGGCTCGCGCAAGCCCTGGAATACACGACCCTGCCGCTGCGCGGCGCACGCGGGCCCCTGACCCGGGTTCGCACTCGCCCGGGGGAGACCGAGCCCCCTGAACCGCACTTCCGGCTGGCCGACTATCTGGACCAGCACGGACGATCCGAACGCGCCTGCGCGGTGCCGCCCGGGGCCTTCTGGGAGGCCGCTGCCGACAACGTCCGTGATCCGGCGGCCCTCATGGCGCTGGCTCAGGCGGCCAATGATCGTTGGCGGTACCGTCATGCTGTCCGACTCGTCCTCGCGGCGATCCGTGCGGGAGACTCGAGCGCCTTCGCAGACCTGGCTGTGCTCCAGGCACGCTTCGACGGCTACGACCGGGAGTCGGAGGTGTACCGGCGGGCGATCGAGACCGCGGACGCCAGAGGCCTTGGCTCGCTGGCCTCCTGGCACGAGCGCCATGGCCGCCGCGAGGAAGCGGAGGACCTGTATGAGCGGGCCGCCGAGAAAGGAGACACGCCCGCCCTCGCGATGCTCGCCCGCCTCAAGGAGGACGCCGGCGACCGGGAGGGCGCCGAGCGCCTCTATCGCCGTGCCGCCGACGCGGGTGACTATGGTGCGCTCGTTCGAGTGGCCCAACGCATGAGCGGCCCTGACGAGGAGAGCGCCGCACGGCTCCTCCTTGCGAGGGACTCCACCATGGATCCCCGGGTGCGGTACCGATATGTTAGTTACCTCCTCGGTGACGACTCCCCTCCTCATGTGCGGGCCGCCGCGCACGCGGTCCTCACCGAAGCCGCCGATGCCGGTGATGTCGACGCTCTCCTCGTGCTGGCCGAGACGACAGAGCGGGCGGGTGACCGGAAAGAAGCAGCCGCTCTCTACCGTCGCGCTGCCGACGCCGGCAGTCATGAGGCCCTTCTCGGCCTGGCGTGGACGACGCCGGACGAGGAGACGCAGCGCGTGCTGTACCGCCGGGCCGCGGAGGCCGGGAGTGCCGGCGCACTGTTCCACCTCGCATGCATGAGTGATGTCGAAGGAGAGCTGGATCAGGCGATCCGGCTGATGCGACAGGCCGCGGAGTGGGGGGAACCCGACGCGCTCTGGGGGCTGGCGGACCTTCTCGAAAGAGCCGGGCGGACGGAAGAGGCGGAACTTGTCGCTGCCTCCGATCCCGACGGGCAGGGCCTGAGCGAGTTGCTCTACAGCCGGGAGGAGAACGGAGATACGGCCGGCGCCGATCGCCTTATCCGCATGGGAATCGACGCCGGATACCGGGGTGGCCTCGGTATCGGCACGTTCATCGAACACCACCGTTCCGACGTCGCCGACTGGCAACAGGCGCTCCGTTACGGCCTCGAGGCCGACGGCCGCCCGAGCGCGCCATGGCGTGTGGGACCAGTTGTCGACTGAATCCGGACCCGGCCATCGTGGGGGGAGCGGCGGGGCCGGTGAGCGAGCCGGGCGGCCGATGCCGACAGACCATGGCGCGGGAGCTGAACAAGCGCTTAGATAGAAGGCCGGAATCTTTCCCTGGGGCCCGGTCCCAGGACCGCACTGCTCCCGACCCGCCGGAGGGCCCGTTGTTCACGTCCGTCGACGACGTCTCCGTCCGCCTGGCCGAGGCCGGCTATCTCGCCTCGCCCGCCGTCGCCACCACCGTGTTCCTCGCCGCCCGGCTGGGCAAGCCGCTGCTGGTGGAGGGGCCCGCCGGGGTCGGCAAGACCGAGCTGGCCAAGGCCGTCGCCCAGGTGGCCGGTGCCCGGCTGGTGCGGTTGCAGTGCTACGAGGGCGTGGACGAGTCCCGGGCCCTGTACGAGTGGAACCACGCCAAGCAGCTGCTGCGCATCAGCGCGGGCCGCGACGAGAGCTGGGACGAGACCCGTACCGACATCTTCAGCGAGGAGTTCCTCCTCCCCCGCCCGCTGCTGACCGCCATCCGCGGTGACGAGCCGACGGTGCTGCTCATCGACGAGACCGACAAGGCCGACGTCGAGATGGAGGGACTGCTGCTGGAGGTGCTCAGCGACTTCCAGATCACGGTCCCCGAACTGGGCACGGTCACCGCCACCCGGCGCCCGTTCGTCGTCCTCACCTCCAACGCCGGCCGGGAGCTGTCCGAGGCGCTGCGCCGCCGCTGCCTGTTCCTGCACATCGGGTTCCCGGAGGAGGAGCTGGAGCGGCGGATCGTACGGCTGAAGGTGCCGGGCCTCGGTGACGCGCTGGCCGAGTCGGTGGTGCGGGTGGCGGGGGCGCTGCGCGCGATGGACCTGCGCAAGGCGCCGTCCGTCGCCGAGACGGTCGACTGGGCGCGCACCCTGCTGGCCCTGGGCGCCGGAACCCTGGACGAGAGGGTCGTACGGGACACCCTAGGGGTGATCCTCAAGCACCAGGACGACATCCGGAAGGCGGCTGCCAAGCTGGACCTGGACGCGCTGTGACCGCCGTCGCCGACCGGATCACCGGCCTGGTCGGGGCGCTGCGCGGGCACGGGGTGCGGATCGGCACCGGGGAGACCGTGGACGCGGCGCGGGCGGTGGCGGTGCTCGGCCTCGCGGACCGGGAGCTGCTGCGCGAGGGCCTGGCCGCGACCCTGCTGCACGGCCCGGAGCAACGGGCCCTGTTCGACTCGGTCTTCGACCTGTACTTCCCGCGCGGTGTCGGCGGCCCGCGGGACGCCTCCGGGGACCGGGACGATCTGCGCGACCGCCTCGCCGGGGCACTGGCCGACGACGACCGGGCGCTGCTGGCCCGGTTGGCGGCCGAGGCGGTCGACGCGCTGGGCGGGTACGGGAGTTCACCCGGCTCGGACGGCTGGTCGGCGTACCAGACCCTGGAACGTCTGCGTCCGCAGACCCTGTTGGCCCGGGTACGGGCCGGCGTCCGGGACCGGGGCGGGAGCGGGACGGGCGGGACGGACTTCGCGGACCGGCTGCTGGACGACGAGATCCGGCGCCGCATCGAGGAGTTCCGGCGGATGGTCGGGGCGGAGGCGCGGCGCCGGGTGGCGGAGCGGCGCGGGCGCGACGAGATCGCCCGGCGGGGCGTCCGCCCGACCGCCGACCGGGTCGACTTCCTGTACGCCGGCCGGGACCAGCTCGCCGAACTGCGCAGGACCGTCCAGCCGCTGGCGCGCAAGCTGGCCACCCGGCTGGCCGCGCGCCGCCGCCGGGCCGCGCGCGGCACGATCGACCTGCGCCGCACCCTGCGCTCCTCGCTGTCCACGGGCGGGGTGCCGATGCGTCCGGTGCTGCGCCGGCGCCGCCCGGTCCGCCCCGAACTGGTGCTGCTGTGCGATGTGTCCGGCTCGGTGTCCGGGTTCTCCGACTTCACCATGCTCCTCGTGCAGGCGCTGCACGAGGAGTTCACCAAGGTGCGGGTGTTCGCCTTCGTCAACCGGCTCGACGAGGTCACCGGTCTGCTCGAGCACGGCCGCGCCGACCCGGACGGGCTCGGCGCCCGCATCCGCGCCGAGGCCACGCTCACCGGCTGGCACGGCAGCAGCGACTACGGCATGGCGCTGGGCGAGTTCGCCGAGCGGTACGGCGGCGCGGTCGGCCCGCGTACGACGGTGTTCGTCCTCGGTGACGCCCGGACGAACATGAGCGACCCGAACCTCGCCGCCGTACGGGACATCGCCCGGCGGGCCCGGCGCGTGCACTGGCTGAACCCGGAGCCGCGCGACCGCTGGGGCACCGGCGACTCGGCGGCGCCCGCGTACGCCGGCCTGGTGGAGATGCACGAGTGCCGCACG
>NZ_JACBWZ010000176.1 GCF_013870595.1 Streptomyces sp. WELS2
GGCCGCAGGGCGCCACGACGGCCGGGGCCGGCGGCACCGTGACCGTCTCGGCGGTGCCGGAGCGGCCGTGGTCCACGAGGACGGAGTTGCCGCGGGCCAGGGTGACGTCCTCGACGGGCAGGCAGTCGCGTCCGCCCCGGGTGGTCAGGCACAGCGGGAACCGCAGGGCGTCCTCGGCGGCCCAGGTGACCTCCAGCACGGGCTGGTCCTCCACCTGGTCCAGGCCGGGGGTGACGGAGGTGAGGCGGACGGCCTGCCGGTGGGCGGGGTCGGCGTCGCCCGGGGTGCCGGTGCGCGGGCCCTTGACCTCCTCCAGGATCAGCACGTCGCCCGGTTTCAGGGCGAGCCTGCGCTCCCGGCGGTTTGCCGGGTCCCCCCACTCGTCGCGCAGGGTGGCGGCGGTGGCTCCCACGGGCAGCGCGCACACCTCGCCGTCCCAGGTCCACAACCGGATCGCGTTGTGCGCGACCCGCAGCTCCAGCGGCTCGGTGGCGAGCACGGGTTCGAACACCCCCACGGAGCCGCGCTCCTCGAGGTCGCCGAGGTCGTTGTCGTCGATGACGGTGCCGGGTTCGGGGCGGTCGTGCGGGTCGAGGGTGCGTACGTCGACCGAGGCGAAGCGGTAGGTGCCGGGCGCCAGGGTGCGGTCGGCGGCGGTCTGCACGGTCACATAGGTGCGGGCGTTGCAGCCGTCGTGCATGGCGTAGTCGATGAGCCGGACGTGCCGGCGTACGGAGACGCGGCGGCGGGCGGTGTCGAGGTAGGCCTCGGTGGCGACGGCGTCCTGCTGGTAGCTGATCTGGTCGCCGGTGTAGGCGAGCAGTTCCACCAGGGTGGTGCCCAGGTCGGCCGGGTTGCGCTCGGCCCAGTCGGGGGTGGTCAGCGCGAGCCGGTCGAGCAGGAGCTCACGCAGGGAGTCGTAGTCGCGGGCCGTGTAGTCGATCACGGGCGCGGCCGGGAGGGCGGCGCCGTCCTCGCCCGGGTCCGCGCAGTCGAAGGGGCTCGGGCAGTCGGGCCAGAAGCCGAACTCCGCGCCGGCGTACCGCTGGTCGAAGCCGTGGTACGGCTCGGTGCCGGGCCTGCCGTGGGGGTCGGCCTCCACCAGCGTCAGCCGGTAGCGGGAGGTGTCGCCGGCCCGGTCGAGGGTGACGTGGAGCCGGTCGTCCAGCTCGGGGTCCTCCTCGCGTTCGACGCTGACGTCCACGGCGGTGAGTCCGGTGACGCGCCGGCCGCCGTCGATGCGGACGTTCTGCGGGCCGAGGCCGCCGGGCGCCTTGCCGAGGAAGGTGACGGTGAGCAGCAGCCCGTCGTCGCTCACCTCGACGGTGTCGATCCCGTTGAGGTGGGCGGCGCGCACCTTGGCCCGCCGGGTGGTTCCCGCGCTCATGCCGCCCTCCCCTCGAAGAGGTCCTCCCGGACGGTGCCCGTGGCGCGGACCAGGTAGGACAACTGGACGCGTACGGTGTCGTCGTCGGCGGCGATGTCGAGGGACACGACCTCGATCAGGTCGCCCAGCCGGCGCTGGAGGGCCGCCTGGACGGAGAGTTCGAGGGTGCTGACCAGTTCGGGGCCGGCCGGCGCGAAGACCAGGTCGAGCAGTCCGCAGCCGAAGTCGGGGCGCATGACGCGCTCGCCGGGGCTGGTGAACAGCAGTTGTTCGATGAGGTCGTGGACGTGCTCGGCGGGTCGGGCGTGCGCGGTGCGGCCGCGGCGGTCGGCGTGGAACGGGAACGCGATGTCGCTGCGCGGGCGGGTGTGGGGATTCGGCGGCCTCATCGGACGGTGACCTTTCGCTGCGCGGCCTGGACGACGGGTGGTCCCTGCGGGACGAGGGCCGCGCTGAAGCACTGGGCGGCACAGGTGTCGAGCAGCACGGGCGAGCCGTCGACGGTGACGCCGGTGCCGGCGGCGGTCCAGCGGACGGACACGCACGGCGAGGGCACGCCGTCCACGGTGTGCGGGCAGCCGGTGACGACGTAGGCGTGGGCGGTCGTGGCCACGGTGACGCCGTCGACGCGGACGCCGCCGGAGGGTGTGGCGGCGGGCGCGGCTCGGCCGCCGTGCGGGCAGCCGATCACGGCGCCCGCGTGGAGCAGACTCCCGGACAACTCTCTTCCCCCCGTTTGTCTATCGCTGGGACTGGGCGGTCAACTGCCCTTGGTTGATGGTGACTTCGCGCCCACGCAAGGTGATCTCGGCACCCGCGCCGGTGGCGATGACCACCGCGTCCTTGGTGATGCGGATGTAGGCGCCGCCCTGGGCCTGCAGGAGGATCCCCTGTTCGGTGCCGGCCGTGTCGTTGAGGACGATCTTGTGATCACCCGGGGTCTGTACGACGACGGGTTTGCTCGCGGCGTTCGCCCGCAGTTCGCGCCGGGCGTCTGGCGGCAGTTCGCTGGCGTCGCCGTACCAGCACCCGGTCCACACCGGGAAGCTGGGGTCCCCCTGTTCGAACTCCACCCAGACTCCGGCGCCGGGCGGCGGCACCACGAACTGTCCGGACTCGGGCCCGGTGAACGGCAGGCAGGGCAGCGCCCAGGTGGACGGTTCCTCGCCGAGGACGTCCGGGACCTCGGCCGTGATCCGGCCGAGCCGCAACGGGTCGTCGTTGCTGACCACCCGGCCGCGGAACTTGCCGAGGTAGCGATTGCTGGGTGCCGCCATGGTCGGGGTGCTCTCCTCGTCGGTGGGTCGGGTGGGTCACGGCCGGACGGTGTCGCCGCGCGCTTCCAGGCCCTCCCGGGAGAGGGTGAAGTTCTGCTGGAAGGAGCCCGGACGGAGGTTGTGGGTGACGGACTTGACGAAGTAGTCGCCGTCGTACGCCCGTCCGGCGCCGCGGACGCCGACGAGCCGGCGTGGCTGGAGGAGGTAGCCGTGCCGGCTGACGTCGAGCGAGCCGGAGCCGGAGACGACGTCGGCGGAGACGGCGGCGCGGGCGAGGAGTTCGGCCTCGGCCTGCTCGCGCTGCTGTTTGGCGGTGCCGGAGAGGGTCCTGCGTTTGAGCGCGGGGGTGGCCCTGCGGCCGAGCGGCGGGCGCAGGGGGCTGACCGGAGGCTGGGGCAGCAGGGTGGACTGGCGGGTGCCGGGGTCCTGCCAGCGCGCCTGGGGCTCCTCGCGGGCGGTGCCGTCGTAGGCGAAGGTCAGCTGGTCCACGGTGGACAGGGCGTCCATGTTGACGTTCAGGGCGTGCTGGCGCAGTCCGATCCGCACCTCGGGGCCCCAGCGTGCCGAGGAGTGGCCGGGGTTGGGGCCGGGCTCCAGATAGAACGTGTAGCCGTTGGCGCGGGCCAGTTCGGTGACGTACTGAAGGTCGGTGCCGGTCTGGTAGTGGACGCGGAGGTCCTGGTGCGGGGGCTGGGCGATCTTCTCCTGGTAGACGTCGGGACGGATGCCGTAGTCGGAGTACCGGCGCAGGATCGCCAGCACCCGCTGGGACGGCGGCAGGTTGGGGTAGCGCGCGGTGCGTTCCTCCAGGTCCATGAGGAGCGTCAGGTCCTCACCGGTCACGGTCAGGGTGGAGTGGCCGGGGAGATTGCTGGCGCCGACCTCCTGGCGCACGACCAGTCCGTCGAAGAGCACTTCGGGGGTGCCGCGGACGCTGACGGTGACGATGACGCGCGTCTTCGGGTCGAAGAAACCCTCGGGCAGCAGCCTCCTGCCGAGCAGCCCGTTCTTCGTGAGGTCGAAGGCGAACTGGAATCCGCTGCGCTCCCCCGCCGTGGTGGTGATCTGCGCGGACAGCAGCGCCTCGGCGACCTCCGGGGGAACCGGGCGGGCGAGCTTGGGCCCCATGAGGAGCTGGACGTGGACGGGGCCGCGCCCCACGGGCTGTTCAGACACGCCACTCTCCTCGCGGGAACCCGCCGGCGATCGGAATGCCGATGACCCGTCCCGGCTCGTCCGTCAACTCCCTCGGATCCAGAACGGGGTTGGCGTCGGCGATCCGCCACCACTGGCCGGGGTCGCCGAGGAACCGCTGCCCGAGGAGGTCGGGGCGCTCGCCGGCGCCGACGGTGTGAGGTTCGGTCTCCTCGTCCAGTGGCGGCAGCAACCGCCGTTTGAGGTACCGGACTTCGGTGCCGTCGGCGCGCCGGTGGACACCGATCTCGGCGTCGTGGTACCGGCTGGTGCGGGGGTAGGGGTGGGCGCCCGGAATCGAGTCCAGCGCGCTCTCGTACGGCCCGGTCTCCGCCATCTCGTCCTCATCCCCTTCCGGTCACGAGGTGGGCGCCGCCGAGGCCGAGCGCGCCGAGGCCGCCACCGCGCGCGGCGGCCGCGAGCCGCTCCTTCTGCGCCAGGTGGGCCATGTACAGGTCCGCGCCCCGGTGGCCGGCCGGCAGGTCGCTGACGGTCAGGATCTTCATCCCGACGCTGAGCGAGGCCCGGATCGGGTTGAGGTGCACGTCGAACGCCGACTCGTTGACGGACAGTTCGGTGAGGCGTACCGGCAGGATGCGCTTGCTCCCCCAGGTGAACAGCGTCAACGGCATCTCGATCGGGCTGATCTCGATACTGCCCTTCTGCGTCAGCCTGGTCGCGGCGCGCAATTGCGCGGTGGTCGGCTGCACCAGCATCTCCAGCACGGCGAGCTGTGGGTGAATCCCGTCCGGCGCGGCGATCTCCAGCTGATCGGTGGCGTCGATCTCGGCGGTGAACTTCCACGTCTCCTGCGCGGGCCCCTTCAGCCGCAACGCCTCGTTCCGGTCCCCACCGCCGGTCCCCCCACCACCGGCGTCCCCGCTGTCCCCGGCGGACTGGGGCGCGATGCTGCGTTCCAGGGTGTCGGGGTTGAACTGGAGGACGATGACGCGTCGGGGGGTGCCGTGGTCGGGGTCGACCACGACGAGGCCGGAGCGGATGGGTTTGGGGATGTCGGGGTAGCGGGTCATGTTTTCTCCCCTCCGGTCCGTCCCTGGCGGGACGAGGCTTCCTGGTCCGCGTGGAAGGCGCGTTCGGCCGCTGCCAACGCCCGCAGAATGCGTTCTTGTGTTCGGGACGGGTTCGGTGTCCAGGCCTCTGTGATCTTTTTGATGACGTCCAGGCGGCTCGCCAGATGGTTGCTCACCAGAACGGCGACCACCTCGGCCTGAACCTTCTCGTCGCGTGTGCGCGCGGCGCGCACGAGGATGTCTCCGATCCTTTCGCCCTTCACGTATCTGAAGGCGCCCAGCGCGTCGAGCCGGTCCCGTGTTCGCCGGGATTCGTCGAGCAGGACCACGCCCAGCGCGTCGACCAGCTTGCCGTCGGGCTCCCGCGAGAGGGTCAGCACGCGGGCGGCCGCCTGGCCGGCGGCGTGCATGACCACCGGGGACGGTCGCGTCCGCAGCACGTCGGCGATGCGGTCACCGTCCTCGGGCGTGGCGATGTGGGCGAGCGCCAACAGGGCACTGGCATGGTTGAGGCCCCACTCGTCCTCGCCCTCGTCGCGGGAGGGATACGGCGGCTCCGCCAGTACCCGGCGGGCCGTCTCCCGCACCGCTCCTTCGTACTCACTGTACGGAAACCGGGAATCACCGAACCGAGTGAGGTTCTCCGCCTGTTTGTAGTGGTCGAGGGCGATTCCCACGGCCACCGGGTCGGCGCTGTGGAGCAGGGCGAGAAAGTCCTCGGACCCTCCCCGGCCGGACGCCAGTTTGACCCGGTGTTGAGCGAGTTGCGGGTCAGGAAGGGAGAATTCCCGCCAGTGATAGGAATCGAAACCCATAATGTGCCTCAGCCCTTCAGCCGTTCGATCGCCTCGGCCGGAATCGTGTCATGAATCAGAATCTCCTGGGTCCGGACGACATCCTGAAGGGCCTGACGTTGCGACGCCGCCGGATTCGCCAGCCCGTAGAACTCCTGCTCAGCAGCTCTCGTGAGGTCGTAGATCTGCGTCGGCGACACGTACAGCAGGTCGATCGTCACAAGCCCGTATTCCCCACCGAGCCGCTTGCCTTGAGCATTGGTCAGGTCTTTCGCTTCGATTTTCGTGGTGGATGTGAACGGGGTCAGCTTCTCACCGTTCGGCCCGGTGGGCGCGCCCTGCACATGAGATATGATCGTCTCGGGAGTCGCCGGCATGTGCTCCGCCGGGGCGGTGATGCCACGCTTCTCCGGTCTCTTGTCCCGCTTGGCGAGCGCGCGCTGTACTTTTCGGGGTACGAAGCTGCCCGACTCACTCTTCACATACTCACGCAACGGGAACCGGGGGTCCGCGTAAACTGCCTGGTCGCCGTGGCGTTCCCCCGTCTCCACCAGATCGCTTTCATCCTTGCGGAACTGTCCGATGTGAATCGTCTCGGCTTCCTGACCACCGGATGCCGGCCGGAAATAGTTGAGAAACACGGAGTCGGGGAAATCGCGGGCCGGGATGCCTTTGAGGAGCGCACGGTCGGGCTTCCACTGCAGCTCGCCGAGCCGGGTCCCGGGCGGGCGACCGGAATTCTTCTTCGTGGCCACACGCCGGGACTGATTGTTCTGCTGGGCCGCTGCCGCTTTCCGGTGCTTCGCCAAGATCGCGTCCCCGATGCGGGTACACAGCTCGACGATGTCCTGCAACCGCTGCTGCTCGGCGCCCACCTGACGTTCGATCGCCTCACGGATCTCCGTGACGACCTTGTCCTCGTGCTCGCCGAGCGCGAAGGTCTCGAACTCCCCGCGCGTAGCCAGGCCCTGCGGATTCAGCGTCGCGACGACCCGGAAGTCCTCGGTCCCCACGGCCGACAGGTCGGTCAGGCGGTACCAAGCACGGAGAGCCCGCAGGACTCCGCGAAAGGCGAGTTCGGGAGTGCCCCTGTCCAGCAGAGTCTCCAGCCTCGGCCGGATGCGTGCGATGATTTCCGCGAGCCGCCTGTCCTTGGACTCCTCGCTCCTCTTCCGCTGATCTTTCTTCTCCTGCTTCCGCTTGATCGAATCCCTCTCCTTGGGGCTTCGCCTCCCGCGCTTGTCCCGATTACGCTTCGGCCCCTTCGACTCGTGTGCGGGCCGCCGCTTCTTTCCGTTCCTTCCCTTCTCTTTCGGCACCCGACTGCCGCCGCCCTCGTCCTCACCCCTGGACCTGTGCCTGCCGGCTTCCTGGTCCGCGTCCGGCTTGCGCCTGCCCAGGGCGTCGTCGTCCGAGTGCTTCGGCTTGCCGGGCTCCGGGTCCATCGGCTTGTCCGAGGTCTTGCCGTACCTGCTCCGGGGCTTCGATGTGCCGGGTGTGTCCTGGTCCCCGGATTCCGGCCCGTTCACGTCCCGACCCTTGGGTACGGGCTCGGTCTTCGGCTTCGGGCGGGGCTCCGGCTCGGGTTTCGGCCTGGCGGACGGGGTGGGGCTGGTGTCCGGTTTTTCGGCGGGGTCCTTCGGGCGGCCGTTCCGGTCCTTGCTCGTCAGGTCGGGGGTGGTGGTCTTCCTGGGCCGACCGTCCTCGGTCCGGGGGGTCTTCGGGTCCGCGTCGCGGGGTGTCTTGCCGTCCGCCCCGGGTTTCCGGCCGGTGGGCTCCTCGCCCTTCGGCTTCTTCGGACCCCGGCTGTCCGCGTCCGCGGCGCCCGCGCGCCCCCGGCCCCCCGGCCTGCCGGACCTGGTGAGTTTCGCCGCGACGCCCCGCAGGCGGCGGCCCACCTTGGCGACGTACTTGCCGATCTGGCCGAGGAGGGCCTGGTAGAGGACCTCCAGGAGGGCGACCACACCCGCGGCTACGGCCTTGGCGAAGAGGATGCCGGCGCCGCCCGTGCGGACGGCCTTGAGCCAGGTGAGGACCGCGTCCAGGGAGCTGAGGATGGCGCCGAGGGCGCCCCAGGCGGTGCGGATCGCGTCGATGACCGCCAGCACCCAGCCGGCGCCGGGGATGAGCTTGGCGACGACCTTGGTGATCACCAACTCGCCGATGATGAGCGGTAGTTGCGGAACGACCGCGTCCCAGGCCTCCTTGACGATCCGGTCGAGGGAGAAGCCGCCGCTGACGAGCTTGTCGATGATCGCCTTGGGGACGCCGATGATCTCCTGGATCTTCTCCTGGAACCAGGCCTTGACGGCCGTGGACACCTCGCGGAAGAGGTGGTTCTTGGCGCCGTCCACCGCGGAGTTCTTCGCGCCGCCGAGCCAGCCGCCCGGGTCGGAGAGGAAGTCGACCGCGATCATCATCCAGGCGCCCAGCGCGCTCAGGAGCTTCGAGGCGAACTCCAGGACCGACTTCACCGCCTCGACGACCGACTTCACCGCCGCCTGGAGCGCCTTCCTCAGGATGTCCAGGAGGCTGCCGAGCAGCTTGCCGAGGGCGTCGAGGAGGTCGGAGACGGCCTGCTTCAGCACCTGCGCGAGGCGGTTGACGAGGGCGATCGCCGCCGAGATCAGATCGGTGACAAAGCTGCGGATTCTCGCGGCGAGTTCCATCACCGCCCGCACCATCGCCACCGCGAACTCGATCAGGTCCTTGATGAGGTTCTTGATCGCGTCGACGATGTTCTTGCGGGCCTCGTTGATCCAGCGCTCGACCGTGTCCTTGAAGTTCCTGATGAAGCCGACGACCGCGTCGCGGGCCGCCCGGATGACCCGGACGATCGCGTTCTTGATGTCGATGACCTTCTGCTTGATCCAGTCGAAGGCCTTGCTGACCCAGTTGCCGGACTCCTGGACGGCGGTGTCGCGCTTCTGGTCCGCTTCGCGCTCGGCCTTGTCGCTCTCGTCCCGGATCTTCTTGCCGCTGTCCTTCTTCTCGTTGTCGACGTCGTCGTCGGTCTTCTTCTCCTTGTCCGCGACGTCCTTGCGGACCTTGTCGTGCCGCTCGCTCTTCTTGTCACCGAGGGACTGGAGCTGCTGGTCCTGCTCCTTGCGCCAGTCCTCCCGCCGGGCGGTGACCTCGCCCATGGCCTTCTCGCGCTCGGCGGCCTGCGACCTGGTGTTCGCCGTGATCTCGGCGTCCACCTTCTGCCGGTGCCGGTCCTGCGCGTCGCGGACGTCGCGGTCCTTGGCCTGCCGGCCCTCGGACATGCTCTTGGCGCCGTCGGTGAACGCCGCCTGGAACTGCGGGCCCCGCTCGTGCTCCGCCACCTCGGAGGCCGCCTCCGGTGGTACGGCACCGGTCGCCCCGCCGTTGCCGGCCGCCGCGCCCTGACCGCCCCGCACGCCGGGGATCCCTGCGGTCAGCGTCTCCTTGGGCACGTCCGGGTATACCTGGTCCTCGCCCATCCGCCGGCCGGCGTCGTCCCGGGCGGTGCCGATCGTCTGCCGGCCCTTGGCGTCGACGTGGCCGTCCTGCTCGCCGGCCGACTGCCCGGCCGCGCCCGTCATGCCGACGCCCGGGGCGTCGCCCGCCCGGGCCTGCTTGAGGGCCTCGTCCTTCGTCGGCAGCCCGGCGAA
The DNA here is from genome assembly GCF_013870595.1 of Streptomyces sp. WELS2. Classification (GTDB taxonomy): domain Bacteria; phylum Actinomycetota; class Actinomycetes; order Streptomycetales; family Streptomycetaceae; genus Streptomyces. The sequence continues at coordinate 9,319 of NZ_JACBWZ010000176.1, forward strand.
CTTGGCGGCCAGCGCCTGCGGATCCACCACCGGCTTGTCGGCGCCGAAAAGGCTCGCGACACCGTTCACGATCTTGGCGCCGACGAAGCCGAGCGCCATCTTGAAGGTGTCCCACCCGCCGGGCTCCTCGGCCTTCTCCGCCTCGATCCGCCCGTCGGGCTTCCTGGCGCCGGTGACCTCGGCGTCCTTCTGCTCCGGCGCCTGGGCCTCCTGGGGCTTGTCCTCGGAGTACCGCGCCGGGGCGTCCGTCTTCGGCTTGCCCCGCAGCATCCGCGGTGCGCCTGCCGGGCGCTGCATCGAGGGTGGCGCGGAGGCCAGGGCCTGGTGCTCGTCGCCGACCGAGCGGTCCACCGCTCCACCGACACCGCCCATGGCCTGGAGTGCCTTGTGCGGCTTCAGTTTCGAGGCCGTCGCCAGGCCGGCCTCGGGAGACACCCCGGAGAGGTCGGGTACCGGCGCGCTCGC
>NZ_JACBWZ010000177.1 GCF_013870595.1 Streptomyces sp. WELS2
CGCCGTCCGCAGCCGGATGCGGTCCACGCCCTCCGTGAACTGCACCCGCTCGGCCCCGAACCGCTCGTACAGGCCCTCCAGCGGGGTGGAGCGGTGCAGGAGACTGCCGCTGTACCAGTCGAGCTTGCACTCGTCGGCGAGCGGGCCGACGACCGCGATCCGGGCGTCCGGGGCCAGCGGCAGCAGGTCGCCGTCGTTCTTCAGCAGCACGATCGCCTGCTCGGCGGCCTCCTGGGCGAGCGCGCGGTGCTCCGGGGTGTCGAACGCGCCGGTGGCCGCGTGCGGATCCCGGTCCGGGTCGAACTCGCCGAGCCGGAACCGGACGGAGAGCTGGCGGCGCACGGCGGCGTCGACGTCCGCCTCGGTCAACAGCCCCTGCTCCAGAGCCCCCTCGACCCGCGCGGTGATCGCCGAACCGTCCGTGCCGTGGTCGGTGAAGCTGTCCACGCCGGCCAGCAGGGCCGCCGCGGTGGCCTCCTCGTGGGTGTCGAAGTAGTGCTCGGCGTCGACCAGGTTGGACGGCGCGCCCGCGTCCGAGCAGACCAGCAGCTCCTCGTCGGTCCAGGTGCGCAGGTGCTCGCGCAGGTAGGGGGAGACGTGGTTGGGGCGGCCGTTGACCAGGTTGTAGGCCGGCATCACCCCGGCCACCGCGCCCGCCCGCACCGTCTCCCGGAAGGCGCGCAGGTCGTACTCGTGCAGCACCCGCGGGCGCACGGAGGCCGACGAAGTGGCCCGGTCCGTCTCGTTGTTGTGCGCCAGCCAGTGCTTGAGCACGGGCGCGGTACGCCAGTAAAGGGGGTGGTCGCCGCGCAGGCCCCGGGTGTACGCCGTGGCGATGGCGCTGGTCAGACGGGGGTCCTCCGCGTAGCCCTCCTCGTTGCGGCCCCACAGCGGGTGGCGCAGCAGGTTGACCGTGGGGGACCAGACGTTCAGGCCGACGCGGTCGTCCCGGGCGCGCATCGCGCGGGCCTCCTTGCCGACGGCCTCGCCGATCCGCCGGACCAGCTCCGGGTTCCAGGTCGCGCCGAGGCCGACGGCCTGCGGGAACACGGTCGCCGGGCCCATCCACGCCACCCCGTGCAGGGCCTCCTGGCCGGTGCGCCAGGCGGCGATGCCGAGGCGCTCCACGGCGGGCACGAACTGGTGCAGGAAGGAGATCTTCTCGTCCAGGGTGAGCCGTGCCAGCAGGTCGTCGACGCGCTTCGGGAACGGCAGACGCGGATCGCGGAAAGGCGGTGTGGGCGGCGAGTCAACGGTCACGAGTGGTTCCCCTTGCGCATGGAGCGGCTGACGCTTTCGAAGCGCTTCGATGCTCAATGCGCGGAAGCCGGGGTGTCAAGGTGCCGGTCCGAAACGGCGCCGACATCTCTCCGGGTCGGCGAAGAGAGTCGAGGGACCGAAGGCCCCTCGGGCATCGGAGGAAACTTGGGATCGACCCTTGTGCGCCCCCAGGTGTTCACTTAACCTCGCAGCAACATCGAAGCGCTTCGACTGCTGCCCATCGCACCCAGCGCTTCCGCTCAGCCGATCCACTGAAGACACCGCGACCGACGGCCCGCCGCCGGGCGTCCCGGTGCGCCATGAAGGGTTGACGCAATGACGCCGAACGCCGCCTCCTCCGCCCCCAGCAGGAGAAGCTTCCTCGCCTCCACAGCGGTCGCCGCCGCGGCGGTGGGCGGCGGACTCCCGTTGCTCACCGCCTGCGGCGGCGGCCAGGACGGCCGCAAGGAAGGCACCACCTCCGGCAAGGCGGCCCGGAAGATCCTCCCCGCGTACGTGGCATCGAGCGTCGTCGCCCCCGACATCCCCGCGAAGAACGGCTCCGCCGTCGGCTTCACCAAGGCCGTCGCCCTCGACCGGCTCAAGACCTCCGTGCCGAGGAAGCTCGGCAGCGGCGGCGAGCTGACGATCATGGCACCGCTGTGGGGCACCCCGCCGGACAACGGCAACCCGTACTACACGGCCATGAACGAGGCCATCGGCGTCCGGACCAGGTGGCAGAACCAGGACGGCAACACCTATGACGAGAAGCTCGGCGCGATCCTCGCCTCCAGCGACATCCCGGACGTCGTGGTCGTCCCCGGCTGGAACCTGAACGGCAAGATCCCCAACGCCGTCAACGCCAAGTTCGCCGACCTCGGCCCCTACCTGTCCGGCGACAAGGTCAAGGACTACCCCAACCTCGCCGCCGTCCCCACCGACGCCTGGCAGCGCTGCATCTTCGGCGGTCAGCTGCGCGCGATCCCGCTGCCCGGCTCCTACGTCCCCAACATCGCGCCCTTCTACCGCAAGGACGTCTTCGACAAACACGGCTGGCAACTCCCCCGGAGCACCGACGAGTTCCTCGCCTGGGCGAAGGAGGCCACCGACGCCAAGGGCGGGGTGTGGGCCTGCTCCGACATGAAGTGGACCGCGTTCAACGCCTTCGGGGTCCTCAACGGCGGCGACAAGGCGCTGTGGTGGAACCTCCAGGACGGCAAGCTGATCAACCGGATCGAGACCGAGGAGTACCTCGAAGCCCTGGAGTGGGCCCGCAAGCTGTTCGCCGCCGGTGTGGTCCACCCCGACGACAAGGCCGGCAAGACCACCAACCCGGCCGGCACCCGCTTCACCGCCGGCAAGCTCCTCGTCTACAACAACGACCTGTCCGACTGGTTCGGCAAGATCTCCGAACAGCACGCCCAGAACCCGGACTTCCGGATGGCCGCGATGGACATCTTCACCCACGACGGCGGCGACCCCCTGCTGTGGGCGGGTCAGCCCTGCAACATCTTCACGTTCGTCAACCGGAAAGCGTCGGAGCGGAAGATCAAGGACTTCCTCGCCATCGCCAACTTCTGCGCCGCCCCCTACGGCACGAAGGAGCGCCTGCTCGCGGAGTACGGCGTCGAGGGCACCGACTTCACCCTGGACAAGAGGGGCGTGCCCACCAAGACCACCAAGGGCGTCAACGAGGTCCTCGGCGCCTTCGACTACACCGGCAAGCCCGCCGCCTACGTCGCCCACCCCGACTTCCCCGACGTCACCCGGGGCATGATCGAGTGGCAGCAGCGCATGGGCGCCTTCACCAAGAAGTCCTCCTTCTACGGCCTGACGATCACCGAACCCGGCCGCTGGTCCAACCTCGCCGACGACTTCGAGCAGCTGGAGGACGACGTCGTCCGCGGCCGCAAGAAGATCGGCGACGTGCAGCAGGCGGTCTCCGACTGGAAGAAGCGGGGCGGCGACGACCTGCGCGACTGGTACCGCAAGCTGCTCGACACCACCGGTTCGGCGCAGTGACCAGCACCGTGCCCCGCAGCAGCGCCGGGACGAAGCGGAAACCGGTGGCCGGCGACACCGCCGGACGCCGCGAGCGCGCCCGGAAGGCAGGCCTGCGCACCAGGTTCCGGCGCGACCGCGCCCTGATCCTGATGACCCTGCCCGTGGTGCTGCTGCTCCTGGTTTTCAACTACGTCCCGATCCTCGGCAACGTCGTCGCCTTCCAGGACTACGACCCCTACCTCAGCGACAACGGCTTCATCGCCGTCTTCCAGAGCCCCTGGGTCGGCCTGGAGCAGTTCCAGCGGGTCTTCGGGGACGCCGAGTTCCGGCACGCCGTCCAGAACACGCTCGTCCTGTTCCTGCTCCAGCTGGTGCTATTCTTCCCGATCCCGATCGCGCTGGCCCTGCTCATCAACAGCGTGATCCGGCCCCGGGTCCGCGCCGTCGCCCAGGCGGTCATGTACCTGCCGCACTTCTTCTCCTGGGTGCTGGTCGTCACCGTCTTCCAGCAGATCTTCGGCGGCGCCGGCGTCCTCGCGCAGACCCTGCGCGAACACGGGCACCCGGGCTTCGACATCATGACCGACCCGTCGGTCTTCAAGTACCTGGTGACCGCCCAGATGGTCTGGAAGGACGCCGGCTGGGGCATCATCGTCTTCCTCGCGGCCCTCGCCGCCGTCCCCCACGACCTGTACGAAGCCGCCGCGATGGACGGCGCCGGGCGCTGGCGCCGCATGTGGCACATCACGCTGCCCGCGCTGCGACCGGTGATCGCCCTGCTGCTCGTGCTGCGCGTCGGCGACGCCCTCTCCGTCGGCTTCGAGCAGTTCCTGCTCCAGCGGCAGGCGGTCGGCCCGGACGCCTCCGAGGTGCTCGACACCTACGTGTGGTGGAACGGCATCCGCAACCAGGACTTCAGCTACGCCGCGGCGGCCGGCCTGATCAAGGGCGTCGTCGGACTGACCCTCGTCCTCGTGGCGAACAAGGCGGCCCATCTGATGGGCGAGCAGGGGGTGTACAAGAAATGAGCGCCGTGGCCGACCGGCCGGTACCGGAGGGCGTGCGCGGGCGGAGCCGGTGGGCCGCGCCGCCCCGGCCGGTCTGGGAGGAGGAGCCGGCGAGGGCCGGACTCGCCGCCAAGGGGCTGGTCCTGGGCATCGCGTGCTTCGCCGTGCTCTTCCCGCTGTGGATCGTGATCGTCACCAGCCTGTCCCCGAAGAAGGTCATCGACGACACCGGCGGGCTCGTGGTGATCCCCAAGGGCATCACGTTCGTCGCCTACCAGGAGCTGCTCGGCGGCGGCCAGGTGCAGCGGGCCGCGCTCGTCAGCATCGGGGTGACCGTCGTCGGCACGCTGTTCAGCATGACGGTGTCGGTGCTGTGCGCCTACGGCCTGTCCCGCCGGGACTCGCTGGGCCACCGCTGGATCCTGATGACGCTGCTCGCCACGATGTTCTTCGGCGCCGGGCTGATCCCGACGTACCTGCTGGTGCAGGCGCTCGGCCTCACCGACACCTACCTGGCGCTGATCCTGCCGAGCGCAGTGAGCGTGTTCAACATCCTCGTGCTGCGCGGGTTCTTCATGGGCATCTCGCCCGAACTCGTCGACAGCGCGCGGATCGACGGGGCGGGGGAGTGGCGGATCCTGTGGCGGATCGTGCTGCCGCTGTCCCGGGCCGTGCTCGCGGTGATCACACTGTTCTACGCGGTCGGGTACTGGAGCGCGTGGTTCAACGCGTCGATCTATCTGACCGACCAGAAGATGATGCCGCTGCAGAACGTGATGATCCAGCTGGTGCAGAAGCAGGAACGGCCGGTGGGACTGGCGGCCCAGATCAACACCGGGCAGCTGTCGCCGCTGGCCGTCCAGATGGCCGTGATGGTCCTGGCCCTGCTGCCGGTGGCCGTCCTCTCGCCGTTCGTCCAGAAGCATTTCCGCAAGGGGATGCTGACGGGTGCGGTGAAGGGGTAGCCGGGGCGCGCTCCGAAGAGGGCGGTGCGGCCCGTCGGCGACCGCGGGTCCGTCGTGACTGATCGCGCGGTTCCCCGCGCCCCCTACCGGGCCCGCCCCGCCCCCGTACCGCACCACCCCACCCAGACCCCCACCCGAGGTGCCCCATGCCCACCCGCAGAACCGTCCTCGCCGGAACCGCGGCAGCCGCCGCACTCGCCACCCTGCCCGCCCACGCGCACGCGGCCGAGCCCGAGCCCGAGCGGCACCCGTACCGCTGGCGCACCGCGGTCGTCGGCGGCACCGGATTCGTGACCGGTCTCCTCTTCCACCCCACCACCCCGGGCCTGGCCTACGCCCGCACCGACATCGGCGGCGCCTACCGCTGGGACCGGGACACCGACCGCTGGACACCCCTGACCGACCACCTCGGCTGGGACGACTGGAACCTGTTCGGCGTGGAGGCCCTGGCGGTCGACCCGGCCCACCCCGGCCGGCTGTACCTGGCGCTCGGCACGTACACCCAGCCGTGGGCCGGCAACGGGGCCCTGCTGCGCTCGGAGGACCGCGGCCGCACCTGGCACCGCGGTGACCTCCCCGTGCGGCTCGGCGGCAACGAGGACGGCCGGGGTACCGGCGAACGGCTCCTCGTGGACCCCCGCGACAGCGACACCCTGTGGCTGGGCACCCGCCATGACGGGCTGCTCAAGTCCACCGACCGGGGCGCGAGCTGGGAGCGGCAGAGCGGGTTCCCGCCCGCCCCGAGCGGCACCGGCCAAGGCGTCACCCTGCTCGTCGCCGCCGGCCGTACCCTCTACGCCGGCTGGGGCGACGGCGACGGCACGAGCGCGCGTCCGAACCTGTACCGCACCACCGACGGCACCGGCTGGGAACCCGTCCCGGGCCAGCCGGCCGGCGCCTCCGCCAGGGTGCCGGTACGCGCCGCCCACGACCCCCGCGCCCACGCGCTGTACGTCACGTACGCCGACGCCCCCGGCCCGAACGGGCAGAGCACCGGCAGCGTGCACAAGCTGGACACGGTCACCGGCGCCTGGAGCGATGTCACCCCGGCCGTCCCGGGCGGCGCCGACACCTTCGGGTACGGCGGGGTCGCGGTGGCCGCCGTCCGTCCGGGCACGGTCGTGGTGTCCACCAACAACCGCTGGTCGGCGGTCGACACGCTGTACCGCAGCACCGACGGCGGCCGCAGCTGGGTCTCCCTGAAGGACACCGCCGTCCTCGACGTCTCCGAGACCCCCTATCTCGAGTGGGGCGCCGGGACGCCCAAGTTCGGCTGGTGGATCCAGACCGTGGCCGTGGACCCGTACGACAGCGCGCACATCCTCTACGGCACCGGCGCCACCGTCTACGGCACCCGCGACCTCGTCCACTGGACGCCCCGGGTCCGCGGCCTGGAGGAGACCTCGGTCCGGCAGCTGGTCTCGCCGCCCGCCGGTCCGGCCCACCTGATCAGCGCCAACGGGGACATCGGCGTGCTGTACCACGAGCGGCTGACCGCCTCCCCGACCCACGGCATGGCCACGAACCCCGTCTTCGGCACGGCGACCGGCCTGGCGCTGGCCGCGGCGAAACCGTCGTACGTCGTGCGCACCGGCTGGGGCGACCACGGCAACGGCGCCTTCTCCACCGACGGCGGACGCACCTGGTCGCCCTTCCCGGCCCAGCCCGCCCTCGCCGAGGACGCCCCCGGCCCCATCGCCGTCAGCGCCGACGGCAGCGTGCTGCTGTGGAGCTGCGCGCAGGACGGGACCGAGTACCGCGCCCACCGCTCGGCGGACGGCGGACGCACCTGGCAGGAGGTTCCGTCCTTCCCCAAGGGCGCCACCCCGGTCGCCGACCCCGTCGACCCGGCCGTCTTCCACGCCTACGACACCGACACCGGGACCCTGTACGGCAGCACCGACCACGGCCGCACCTTCGCCGCCCGGTCCACTCGACTGCCCTCGGGCGACAGCCGGTTCCAGCTCGCCGTGGCCCCGGGACGGGCGGGTGACCTGTGGGTGAGCGCGAAGGAGAACGGGCTGTACCGGTCCACCGACGCGGGCGCGAGCTTCACCAAGGCCGACGGGGTACGGGCCTCGTACACCGTCGGGTTCGGCAAGGCCGCCCCCGGCGCCCGCTACCCGGCCGTCTACCACGTGGGCGCGCTCACCGGCTCCGGCGTGGCCGTCCTGCGCTCCGACGACGGCGGCCGCACCTGGGTCCGCATCAACGACGACGCCCACCAGTGGGGCTGGACCGGGCAGACCGTCACCGGCGACCCCCGCCGGTACGGCCGGGTCTACCTCGGCACCAACGGGCGGGGCATCCAGTACGGGGAGCCCGCATGAGCCCGTCCCTCGCCGACGTCACCCGGGGCCGCATCCTCTTCGGCGGCGACTACAACCCCGAGCAGTGGCCGGAGGAGACCTGGCAGGAGGACGTCCGGCTGATGGGGGAGGCCGGGGTCAACTCCGTCACGCTCGGCGTCTTCTCCTGGTCCCGGCTCGAACCGGAGCCCGGCGCGCGGGAGTTCGGCTGGCTGGACCGGCTGATGGACCTGCTGCACGAGCACGGCGTCGGTGTCGTCCTCGCCACGCCCACCGCCTCCCCGCCGCCCTGGATGGGCCGGCTGCACCCGGACACCCTGCCCCGGGACGCCGACGGCCGGACCGAGTGGTGGGGCGGGCGGCAGCACTTCTCGCACTCCAGCGCCACCTACCGCCGGTACGCCGCCGCCATCACCGAGGACCTGGCCGCCCGGTACGCCGGCCACCCGGCGCTGACCATGTGGCACATCAACAACGAGTACTGCACCTTCGACCACGGCGACGAGGCAGCCGCCGCCTTCCGCCGCTGGCTGCGCGAGAAGTACGGCACCCTGGACGCCCTCAACTCGGCCTGGGGGACGGCCTTCTGGAGCCAGGGCTACGACACCTGGGACGGCATCCTGCCGCCGCGCCGCCCGCACTACATGAAGAACCCCGCCCAGGTGCTGGACTTCCGGCGGTTCACCTCCGACATGCTCCTGGAGTGCTACGCCGCCGAACGGGACATCGTCCGCCGGCACACCCCGCACCTGCCGGTGACCACCAACTTCATGCCGCTGTGGACCGGGCAGGACGGCTGGCGGTGGGCCCGCGAGGAGGACGTGGTCTCCGTCGACCTGTACCCCGACCCGCGCGACCCGCTCGGCGCCCAGCGCGGCGCGCTGGTGCAGGACCTCACCCGGTCGCAGGCGCGCGGGCCGTGGATGCTGATGGAACAGGCGGCCGGGCCGGTCAACTGGCGCGGGGTGAACCACCCCAAGCCGCGCGGACTGAACCGGCTGTGGTCCTTCCAGTCCGTCGCCCGCGGCGCCGACGCCGTCTGCTACTTCCAGTGGCGCCAGTCCCGGCAGGGCGCCGAGAAGTTCCACTCCGGGATGGTCGGCCACGCGGGGCCCGAGGGGCGCGCGTTCCAGGAGGTCAGGCAGCTCGGCGCCGACCTCGCCCGGGTCGCGGACCAGGTGTCCGGCACCCGGATCACCGCCGACGTGGCCATCCTCCACGACTGGCACTCCTGGTGGGCCGGCGACCACGAGGGGCGCCCGTCGACGCTGGTCGACTACCCCGAGGTGCTCACCGCCTGGCACCGCGCGCTGTGGGAGGCCCACCTCACCGCCGACTTCGCCCACCCGGAGGACGACCTGTCCGGCTACCGGCTCGTCGTCGCCCCGCAGCCGTACCTCCTGACCGACTCCGCCCTCGCCAACCTCCTCGCGTACGCCGGCGGGGGCGGCACCCTCGTCTGCGGCTTCCTCTCCGGCGTCGTCGACGAGGACGACCGGATCCGTCCCGGCGGCATGGACGCCCGGCTGCGCGAGCTGTTCGGCATCCGCACCCTGCACGAGTGGTGGCCGCTGGAGGCGGGGGAGACCGTCGCGTGCGAGGGCTTCCGCGGCACGCTGTGGTCGGAGGAGATCGAGCCGGAGCCCGGGGCCGCCGAGACCGTGCCCTACCGGGGCGGCGAGCTGGACGGGCTGCCCGCCGTACTGCGCCGGGACCGCGCCTGGTACCTGTCCACGCTCCCCGAACCGGACGCGCTGCGCTCGCTGCTGGCCCACATCGCCGCCGGGGCCGGGGTCCGGCCGGTGCTGGACGGGCTGCCGGACGCGGTGGAGGCGGTGCGCCGGGGCGACCTGCTGTTCCTGCTGAACCACGGGCGGGAGCCGGTCACCGTCGCGGTCCCCGGCACCCACCGTGACCTGCTCGGCGGCGCGGAGGTCACGGACACGCTCACCCTCGGCCGCTACGGCGTGGCGGTGCTGCGGTCATGAGCGCCACGCCGGTCCACGGCACCTGGGAACCGGCCCCGGCCGCCCGCTGGGAGGACGCCTTCCTGAGCGGCAACGGCCACCACGGCGCCCTCGTGTACGGTGACCCGGACGACGAGCGGGTCATCGTCACCCAGCACACCCTCGTCCGGCCCAACGGCGCCGAACACGCCCGGCCGCCCCGGCTGGCCGCCGCCCTGCCCGGGATCCAGGA
>NZ_JACBWZ010000178.1 GCF_013870595.1 Streptomyces sp. WELS2
CGCCCGGTCAGGGCCGCCGCCAGCAGCGTGGCGTCCGACTCGTGCCTGGCGTACGCCTCCGGGTAGCCGCTGCGCTGCACCCGCTGCGCGGCCACCGTCAGCGGCAGGTCCGTGTAGTGCGGCACCTTCGCCAGGTGCGCGTAGAAGATGCCCGCCGCGTACGCCGGGTCCATGATCTGCCGCTCGCTGCCCCAGCCCTGCGAGGGGCGCTGCTGGAACAGGCCGAGCGAATCCCGGTCGCCGTGCCGGATGTTGCGCAGCCCCGACTCCTGGATGGCGGTGGCCAGCGCGATCGTCACGGCCCGCTCGGGCATCCCGCGCCCGGTGCCCACGGCCGCGATCGTGGCCGCGTTCTCCGCCTGCTCGGGCGTGAACTCGTAGGCGGCCCCGTCACCGGAGTCCGAGACCACTTCGCAGCCGCGCGCTCCGCCGCCTCCGGTGACGTACTGCACCACGAGGTACGCGGCGACACCGCACAGGACCAACAGGGCCGCCGTGAAACGGAAACGGCGGCCACGGCGCTTGGGAGAGGTGGGGGACGGCTCTGGCACGCGTACAAGGTACTGGAGCCCGGCCGGTGCCCCGCGTGGGGTCCGCGCCGTCGCTCCGGCGGTGTTCCGGCAGGTGGCGCGCTAGGGTCGGGGCCATGCCCGACACCTCCCTTGACCTCACGCTGGACGCCGCCACGCTCACCGCGCGGCTCGTGGACTTCCCGTCGGTCAGCGGCACCGAGAAGCCGCTCGCGGACGCGATCGAGACCGCCCTGCGCGCCCTGCCGCACCTGACCGTGGACCGGTACGGCAACAACGTCGTCGCCCGGACGGACCTGGGCCGTGCCGAGCGCGTCGTCCTGGCCGGCCACATCGACACCGTCCCGATCGCGGACAACGTGCCCTCGCGCCTCGACGACGACGGCGTGCTGTGGGGTTGCGGCACCTGCGACATGAAGTCGGGCGTGGCGGTGCAGCTGCGCATCGCGGCCACGGTGCCCGCCCCCAACCGCGACCTGACCTTCGTGTTCTACGACAACGAGGAGGTCGAGGCCGAGCGCAACGGCCTCAGGCACATCGCCGAGGCCCGTCCGGAGTGGCTGCGGGGCGACTTCGCGGTCCTGCTGGAGCCGTCCGACGGCGAGGTGGAGGGCGGCTGCCAGGGCACGCTGCGGATGCTGCTGAAGACCTCGGGCGAGCGGGCGCACTCGGCGCGCGGCTGGATGGGCTCCAACGCCATCCACGCGGCGGCCCCCATCCTGGCCCGCCTCGCGTCCTACGAGCCGCGCCGGCCGGTCATCGACGGGCTGGAGTACCGCGAGGGCCTGAACGCGGTGCGCATCGGCGGGGGAGTGGCGGGCAACGTCATCCCCGACGAGTGCGTGGTGACGGTCAACTTCCGCTACGCGCCCGACCGCACCGAGGAGGAGGCGATCGCGCACGTCCACGAGGTGTTCGCGGACTGCGGCGTGACGGAGTTCGTCGTCGACGACCACAGCGGCGGCGCCCTGCCGGGGCTGTCCCACCCGGCCGCCGCGGCCTTCATCGAGGCGGTGGGCGGCACCCCCCGGCCCAAGTACGGCTGGACGGACGTGTCCCGGTTCTCCGCGCTCGGCATCCCGGCGGTCAACTACGGCCCCGGCAACCCGCACTTGGCGCACAAGCGGGACGAGCGGGTGGAGACCGCGAAGATCCTGGCGGGCGAGGAGCGGCTGCGGAACTGGCTCACCGCGTAAGGGCGCGCCGGGTGCCGGTGCCCGCCGGACACGCCGGGGTCCCCCTTCCGTAACCCGTATGGATCTAGGCTGGGAATGAACTACCGGCAAGCGGAGGGAGCGCACATGGCTACCGGAAACCCCGAGGGGAAGAAGCAGCCGCCGGACGAGCAGCGGCTCGGTCCGGTCCTCCGACGGCGGGGCCAGGTCACCGCCAGCACGACCGACCAGCGGCTGCTGGACGAGCGCGCTCCCACCGACTGGGTCCACACCGACCCCTGGCGGGTGCTGCGCATCCAGTCGGAGTTCATCGAGGGCTTCGGCACGCTGGCCGAACTCCCGCCCGCCATCAGCGTCTTCGGCTCGGCCCGGACCCCGGCCGACTCGCCCGAGTACGACGCGGGGGTGCGGCTCGGCCGGGGGCTGGTGGAGGCCGGCTTCGCGGTCATCACCGGCGGCGGCCCGGGCGCGATGGAGGCGGCCAACAAGGGCGCGTGCGAGGCGGGCGGCATCTCGGTGGGCCTCGGCATCGAGCTGCCCTTCGAGCAGGGCCTCAACCCCTACGTCGACATCGGCCTGAACTTCCGCTACTTCTTCGTCCGCAAGATGATGTTCGTGAAGTACGCGCAGGGGTTCGTGGTGCTGCCCGGCGGCCTCGGCACCCTCGACGAACTCTTCGAGGCCCTCACCCTCGTCCAGACCCAGAAGGTCACCCGCTTCCCCATCGTCCTCTTCGGCAGCGAGTACTGGGGCGGCCTGGTCTCCTGGCTGAGGAACACCCTGGTCGCCCAGGGCAAGGCCGCGGAGAAGGACCTCCTCCTGTTCCACGTCACCGACGAGGTGGAGGAGGCGGTGTCCCTCGTGTCGAAGGAGGCGGGGCGTTAGCAGGCCGCTTCCGGACACACCGCCCGCACCCGCGAGTGCCGGCGACAGGGCCTAGGCCAGGCCCCGCCGGGCCACCGCGGGTGTGCGGTGGCCGGCGATCGCGCCGACCATGTCCAGCACCTGCCGGGTCTCCGCCACCTCGTGCACCCGGTACACCTGCGCGCCGAGCCACGCGGAGACGGCCGTCGTGGCCAGCGTGCCGATCAGCCGCTCCTTGACCGGCCGGTCCAGGCTCTCGCCCACGAAGTCCTTGTTGGACAGCGACACCAGCACCGGCCAGCCCGTGGCCACCATCTCGTCCAGCCGGCGCGTCGCCTCCAGGCTGTGCCGGGTGTTCTTGCCGAAGTCGTGCCCGGGGTCGATCAGCACCGACTCCCGCGGCACGCCCAGCGAGACCGCGCGCTCGGCCAGCCCGAGGGTCACGTTCAGGATGTCGGTCATGACGTCGTCGTACGTCACCCGGTGCGGCCGGGTCCGCGGCTGCGCCCCGCCCGCGTGCGTGCACACCAGCCCCACGCCGTACCGCGCCGCGACCCGGGCGAGCCCGGGATCGACGCCACCCCACGCGTCGTTCAGCAGATCCGCGCCCGCCTCGCACACGGCCTCGCCGACCTCCGCCCGCCAGGTGTCCACGCTGATGATCACATCGGGGAACCGGCGCCGTACCTCCGCGACGAAGCCCACCGTCCGGCGCGCCTCCTCCTCGGCCGAGACCTCCTCGCCGGGCCCCGCCTTGACCCCGCCGATGTCCACGATCGCGGCGCCCTCGGCCACCGCCCGCTCCACCCGCTCGAGGGCCGGTTCGTCGCGGAACGTGGCCCCTTGGTCGTAGAAGGAATCCGGCGTCCGGTTCACGATCGCCATGATCACCGGCTCGTGCGGCCCGAATTCCCGCTTGCCCAGCCTGAGCATCCGCCCTGCCCTCTCCTAGTACGTCCCGCTGTACGGCCGCCTGTGACCCTAACCGTCCGACGCGCATGGCACGATCGGAGCCTGACAGATACCGCTGCCGGCACAGCGTCCGGTACGAGCGTGGGGACCCTGAGGCGATGGTGATGTTCTTGTTCCTGGTCGTCGCGCTGGCCGTCGTGGTCGCCGCGGTGACCCTGGGCGTGGTCGGCGGCGGGGAGAGCGCCCCACTGCCGGAGGCGGTGCCCGAGCGGCTCCGGGACCCGCTGCCCCCGGACCGCCCGGTGGACCGCGCGGACGTGGAGAGCCTGCGCTTCCCGGTCGCGCCGCGCGGCTACCGCATGGCCGACGTGGACGACGCGCTCGGCCGGCTCGCCGCCGAACTGGCCGAGCGGGACGCCCGCATCGCCGACCTGGAGTCCGCGCTGGCCGGCGCCCGGGCCGCCGCGCGCGAACAGCGGGCCGAGCACCCGCGGACGGAGCCGGAGCAGGGCCGGGAGGAGCAGCGATGACCGGCCGAGCCGCCGTCGCCGGGCCGGACGGCGCCCTGCGCTGCCCCTGGGCCCTGTCCACCGACGACTACGTGGCGTACCACGACGAGGAGTGGGGCCGCCCGGTCCACGGCGACGACGCCCTCTTCGAACGGCTCAGCCTGGAGGCCTTCCAGTCGGGCCTGTCCTGGATCACGATCCTGCGCCGCCGCCCCGGCTTCCGCGCCGCCTTCGCCGGCTTCCGCATCGAGAAGGTGGCCGCGTTCACCGACGCCGACCGCGAGCGCCTGCTGGCCGACCCGGGGATCATCCGCAACCGCGCCAAGGTCGACGCCACGCTCGCCAACGCCCGCCTGCTCGCCGGCTGGGCCGAGGGCGAGCTGGACGAGCTGGTCTGGTCCCACGCCCCGGACCTGGCGGCCCGCCCGGCCCCGAGGACCCTGGACGACGTGCCGGCGGTGACCCCGGAGTCCACGGCCCTGTCCAAGGCCCTGAAGAAGCGGGGCCTGCGGTTCGTCGGCCCGACGACGGCGTACGCCCTGATGCAGGCGTGCGGCCTGGTCGACGACCACCTGGAGGCCTGCGTGGCCCGCGGTACCCCGTAGCGGACGAACCCGCGGCCCTACCGCCCCAGGTACTTCGGCTTCTCCTTGGCGACGAACGCCCGGACGGCGATGTGGTGGTCCTCGGACCGCCCGGCCCGGGTCTGCAGCTCGTCCTCCTTCTCCAGCGTCTCCTCCAGGGAGTGCGTCAGCCCGTAGGCCACCGCCTCCTTGATCGCCGCGTACGCCACGGTCGGCCCCTCGGCCAGCGCCCGCGCCGCCTTCGCGGCCTCGGCGCGCAGCTCGGCCGCCGGCAGGACCCGGTTGGCGATGCCCAGCTCCAGCGCGTCCCGGGCGCTGATGCTGCGCGGGAAGAGCAGCAGGTCGGCGGCGCGGCTCGGGCCGACCACCCGGGGCAGCGTCCAGGAGATGCCGGAGTCGGCGGTCAGGGCGACGCCCGCGAAGGAGGTGTTGAAGGCGGCGGTGTCGGCCACCAGCCGGTAGTCCGCGGCGAGCGCGAAGCCGAACCCGGCGCCGGCCGCGACGCCGTTCACCGCCGCGACCACCGGCTTCGGCGCCCCGGCCAGGGCCCGCACGATCGGGTTGTAGTGCTCCCTGACCGTGCTCATCGTCTGCCCGGCGCCGGTCTCCCGGTCACCGGCCAGCAGCCCGATGTGCTCCTTGAGGTCCTGGCCCACGCAGAAGGCCCGGTCACCGGCGGCGGTCAGCAGGATCGCCCGGACGGCCGTGTCACCGGCCGCCGATTCCGCCGCCTCCCGCAGGGCCACCTTGGTCGCGATGTCCAGCGCGTTCATCGCCTCGGGGCGGTTCAGCGTGATCGTCGCGAGTCCGTCGCTCACCTCGTAGAGCACGGTGTCGGCCATGGCGTGTCCCCTCCGGAGTAGCCGCTGGTGACGTACCGCTCGGTACGTCCATGTCTGAGGACAGCATGGCGGAGATCCCCGGCCGGCGGCCGGAGCGCACGTGTGACCTGCGTCAAAGAAATCCACGGCGGAGCCGGTCCCGGGAGCCACGCGGGGTGGCGCAGTATCGCAGGCACATCGCCGAATTGGGTGGTTTTGCTCGCGCGCGTTGCCCAAGCGATGCCGACCGATGTTGGTCATCGGGTCCTGCCATGCGGGATAATGGCCAGGAAGCAATGTGTTCGATGCCGGTGTCGCGTGTCCGTTCCGGATGGCGGGTGCCCCCTGCCCGGGGGTAGGCAGAGACGATGAGCTGGTTTCAGGAAGGGGAACGAGCATGGCGGCCATGAAGCCGCGGACGGGTGATGGCCCGCTCGAGGTGACCAAGGAGGGGCGGGGCATCGTCATGCGCGTTCCGCTCGAAGGCGGCGGTCGACTCGTCGTCGAGCTGACCCCTGACGAGGCCGAGGCGCTTGGCGACGCCCTCAAGAAGGTCGTCGTCTGACGTCCCGATTCTGTCCTCGCGCCTGCCCCGGCATCGTACGCGGTGCCGGGGCAGCCGCGTCTTCGGGGGCGGCCGTCACCGTACGCACGCCCTGCTCCGCCGGCACCGGCCACACGGCCGGCGTCACCGGCACCGGCCACACGGACCGCGTCACCGGCACCGCCGTCATCGCTTGACGGCGCACAGCAGCCCGTCGCCCACCGGCAGCAGCGACGACACCAGCTCCTGGCTCTCCCGCACGGTGCGCAGCAGCTCCCGCAGCCGCAGCACCTCCGCGGGCTGGGGCCCCGAGTCGACCGTACGGCCGTCCGCGAAGACGCCCTCGAAGACCACCAGGCCGCCCGGCCGCAGCAGACGCAACGATTCGGCGAGGTAGTCGGGGTACTCCAGCCGGTCCCCGTCGCAGAACACGAGGTCGTAGCCCGCGTCGGCGAGGCGCGGCAGGACCTCCAGGGCACGGCCGGGGATGAACCGGGCCCGGTTGCTGGCGAAGCCGCAGCCGCGGAAGGCCTGCCGGGCGAACTGCTGGTGGTCCGGCTCCGGGTCCACCGTCGTCAGCACCCCGTCCGGCCGCATCCCGTGCAGCAGATGAATGCCGGACACCCCGCAGCCGGTGCCGATCTCCGCGACCGCCTTCGCGTCCACGGAGGCGGCGAGCAGTCGCAGCGCGGCGCCCGTGCTGGGCGACACCGAGCGCAGCCCTGCCTCGCGGGCCCGCTCGCGGGCCCAGCGCAGCGCTTCGTCCTCGGCGACAAAGGCGTCGGCGAACGCCCAGCTCGTCTGCCGGTTGGCGGTAATGACCCTCTCCTGTCCCCGTGGTTGCCTGGGCGTGACTGTATCCGTTGGCGGCGGGAACCCGCAGATGAGCCCGTGCGTTTACAGGGATGAGACGGTGGCCGGCGACGCGACGGGGGGCGAGCGGTGAGGCAGGACGCCGAGCAACTGCTGACGCAGCCGGATGAGCCGGATCAGCAAGTATCAAATTCTCGTAAAACCGCTTATCCGGAGCTAACGGGCGAGGTGGCTATGGTAGGGGCTCCACTGGACACCACCAGAGCCGACAGGGGAGGTGCGGCTGCGCCCGGGGACCGGGGTGGAGTGCTGCGGCGCTTCCTCGGGTCGGCGGGCAGGCCGAAATCCGTGACCGACACCGCTGCTGACAGCCACGCCGCCGGGATCGCCGCAGGCGAGACCCCGACCGCGACCTTCACCACCGACGCGGACGGGCAGGCGTGGACTCCGCCCACGTGGGACGAGATCGTCAGCACGCACAGCGGCCGGGTCTACCGACTGGCCTACCGCCTGACGGGCAATCAGCACGACGCCGAGGACCTCACCCAGGAAGTCTTCGTCCGCGTCTTCCGTTCCCTGTCGACGTACTCGCCGGGCACCTTCGAGGGCTGGCTGCACCGCATCACCACGAACCTCTTCCTGGACATGGTCCGGCGCAAGCAGCGCATCCGCTTCGACGCCCTCGGCGAGGACGCGGCCGAGCGCCTGGCCAGCCGCGAGCCCACCCCGCAACAGCTGTTCAACGACGCGCACTTCGACGCCGACGTCCAGCAGGCCCTGGACACCCTGGCGCCCGAGTTCCGCGCCGCCGTCGTCCTGTGCGACATCGAGGGCCTGTCGTACTCGAAGTCGCCGCGGCGGATCGCCGGGCTGATCAGGATCTGGTCCAGGACCTGCTGGTTGCCCTGGTAGTCATAGGTGTAACGCTCGCTCTTCGGCAGCGACTTGATCGCCGACCACAGCGCGCCGTCGCCCTCCAGTATCTTCGTGGTGCCGGAGAACTCGAAGTCGTTCATGTCGCCGAGCGCGATCACGTCCGCGTTCTTCTGCACCGCCAGGATGTCCTTCACGAACGCGTTCACCGCGGTCGCCTGGGCGTGCCGCTGGATCTCCGAGCCGCGCACCGGGGGCTGGTACTGCGCGGTCAGACCCTGGTCGCCCCCCTTGGAGTTGAGGTGGTTGGCGATCACGAAGACGGTCTTGCCGCGGAAGACGAACTCGCCCGCGAGCGGCTTGCGGCTGTTGCTCCAGGCCGCGTTCGCCGGGTCGATCCGGCCCGGCGAGAAGGTCAGCCGGGCCTTGCCGCGCTCCTTGACGACACCGGTCGCGGTGGTCGAGTCGCCGCCCGGGCGGTCCGTGAAGGAGACCCGCTCGGGGTTGAACAGGAACACCTGGCGGATGTTGCCGCCGGGCTCGCCGCCGTCCTGGCCGTCGACCGGGTTGACCGACCGCCAGTCGTACACCGGGCCGCCCGCCGCGGCGATGGCGTCGATCAGCTTGGTGACGGTCTTTTCCGCGTCGACCGTGCCGTCGTTCGTGGCGCCGTTGTCGTCCTGGATCTCCTCCAGGGACACGATGTCCGGCGACTGCAGGTGGTCCACGATCGCGGCGGCGTGCTGCTCGAACGTGGTGTCCGACGGGTCGAGGTTCTCGACGTTGTACGTCGCCACCGCCAGCTCGCGCTCCGACTGCCGGCGTGTGGTCTCGCGCTCGAGGCCGCCGCTCTCCAGTGTGCCGAGGCCGCTCGCGACCAGTGTGTAACCACCGTACTGGTTGAAGTCCAGCGGGCCGGTCGTCGTACCCGAGAGGCGGTCGCCGACGTCCGCCTTGGGGAAGTCGGCGGCGGGACCCAGGGACTGGATCTGGAGCCGGCCGGTGTTCTGGGAGTCGTAGGAGCCGTAGACCGTGCCGCCGCGGCGGCTGCGGTGCTCCCACGGCTTGACCGTGACCCACAGCTCGCTGTGCGTGTCGGTCGCGGTGACCACGCGGGCGTCGGCGACCTGGACGTTCATGCCCTCCAGGGACTCGTAGTAGTCCAGGGCGTACGCCGACGGGTCCAGGGTGAGCCCGTTGACGGACCCCGCCGCGGCGGGGTCGCCCTCGGGCGCGTAGGCGTCCGGCACCGCGTCCTCGTCGATCACGACCGGCGCGGGGACCGGGTTGCCGGTGGAGACGGTGGTGACCTGCGGCTTGGTGATCTCCGTCAGCGACTGGTTGCCGGAGGAGGCACCCCCGGGGACGTACTCGGTGACCGTGCCGGTCACCGTCACCGCGTCGCCGACCGCGACCTTCGGCGTGGAGCTCGTGAAGACGAAGACGCCCTCGCTGGTGGCCGGGTCGTCGTCCGGGGCCGCGTCCTGGAGCCAGAAGCCCCGGGAGGACCCGTAGGTGCGCGTGGCCGTGACGATGCCGGGCACGTCCGTCACCTTCTGCCCGGCGTACGGCGATATCCGGGTCGTGCCCTGGATGTCGTGGACGCGCACCGAGTCGGCGTGCGCGGGGGAGGTGACGACGACGGCGGACGCCGCGCCGCAGACGGCGGCGACGGTGAGCGCGGCGAGGCGCGCGGAAGACCTGCTCGGCAAGGGATTCCCTCCGGGACGTGCGTGAGCGCCGGGACGAGGACGGAACGGAGACCGTGGGGACGCGTGTGCCCCCTGTGACACGCGTAGCGCCGAGTGAACAGTTGTCCCCCGAACTTCTACGCGCGTCAATCTCCTGCCTGGCCCGGGGAGTTGTCAAGGTTTCGGCCATGGTCGGCCGCTTACGGACAGATGAACCGGGCGGCATGGGTGGAAATCCGTCTAGGCTGAGCGGCTGAGCCCGTTTCTCGGTCCGAGGAGAACCAGCCGATGTCAGACAGCTCCCCCCTGCCGCCCGCGCGGCTGCGCCCCGAAGCGGAGCTGGCGCGCGCCGCGCTCACTGGATCTGGCAGGAGGGCCTGGAACAGCTCACCGTGGCCCCGCCCCGCA
>NZ_JACBWZ010000179.1 GCF_013870595.1 Streptomyces sp. WELS2
CGCACCCTGCCCCGGAAACACGAACACCGACCGGCCCGGCGGCCACGTCCGCGCCGGCAAGCCGCCGCTCAACCGGGCGGCGGCCCTACGTCAGCGGACCCGGGCCTCACTACGGCAGCGCGAACCCCGGGTCCATCCCGCCGAGGGCGTTCACGCACAGGCAGTCCCGGGCGTCGGGGGCCGGCAGGGCCGCCACCGCGTCGAAGAGGACGCCGCGCAGGCGGTCGACGTTGGCCGAGAAGACCCGCAGGACCTCCTCGTGCGAGACGCCCTCGCCGGTCTCGGCGCCCGCGTCGAGGTCGGTGACCAGGGTCAGCGAGGTGTAGCACAGCTCCAGTTCCCGGGCGAGCGCCGCTTCCGGGTGGCCGGTCATGCCCACCACCGACCAGCCCTGGGCCTGGTGCCACAGCGATTCGGCGCGCGTGGAGAAGCGCGGGCCCTCCACCACGACCAGCGTGCCGCCGTCCACCGGCTCCCAGTCCCGGCCGCGCGCCGCCTTCAGCGCGACGGCCCGGCCGGTGGGGCAGTAGGGGTCGGCCATGGACACGTGGACCACGTTCGGCACGGTGCCGTCGGGCAGCGGCAGCCCGTCGAAGTAGGTCTGCGCCCTGGTCTTCGTACGGTCCACCAGCTGGTCCGGGACCAGCAGGGTGCCAGGGCCGTACTCGGGACGCAGCCCGCCCACCGCGCACGGGCCGAGCACCTGCCGGACGCCGACCGAGCGCAGCGCCCAGAGGTTGGCGCGGTAGTTGATGCGGTGCGGCGGCAGATGGTGGCCGCGGCCGTGGCGGGGCAGGAAGGCGACCCGCCGCCCGGCGACCTCGCCGAGGAACAGGGAGTCGCTGGGCGCTCCGTAGGGGGTGTCCACCTGGACCTCGGTCACGTCGTCCAGGAAGGAGTAGAACCCCGATCCGCCGATCACACCGATCTCTGCGTTCGCCATGACCGGCACACTAGCGGGCCGCGGAACGGCGGGGGAGCCGGTGCGCGCGGGGCCCGGGCCGGTGCGGGACGCCGAGGACCCCGCCGTCGGGCGACGGCGGGGTCACGGATGAGAGGTCTCAGGCGGCGGAGCTGCTGGTGGAGCTCGACGACGAAGACGACGACGAAGACGAGGACGACGTCGAAGAGGACGACGACGAGGACTTCGCGTCGGACGACGAGCCGGCCGGCTTCGACGCCGGGCTGCTGCTCGACGTGGAGCCGCGGGAGTCGTTGCGGTAGAACCCGGAGCCCTTGAAGACGATGCCGACCGCGGAGAACACCTTCTTCAGGCGCCCCTTGCAGCTGGGGCACTCGGTCAGGGCATCGTCGGTGAACTTCTGCACCGCCTCAAGGCCCTCGCCGCACTCGGTGCACTGGTACTGGTAGGTCGGCACTGTCTTCCTCCTGGCACTCTCACTCAATGAGTGCTAACGACGGTCCATAGTGACGTATTCCCGGGGATCAGTCCACCGTTACCGGGGCGCGGTGACCCACGCCACGTGCCACGGCGCGGTTCCGGTCCGGCGCGGCCAGGCGCGAGCGCAGGGCCACCAGGGTGATCAGCGCCAGCACGGTGCCGCCCATGGGCACCAGGAACCCGGCGCCGTCCCACAGCCGGTCCTCCAGTTGTCCGGCGGCCGTCACGGCGGCGGCCTGCCCGAGCGCGACCGCGCCGGTCAGCCAGGTGAAGGCCTCGGTGCGGGCGCCGGCCGGGACCAGGCCGTCGACCAGGGTGTAGCCGGTGATCAGGGACGGGGCGATGCACATGCCGACCAGCAGGCCGAGCGCGGCGAGCAGCACGACGGAGTGCGCCGTCCACAGCGCGGAGGCGGCCACCGCGAGCGCCGTGTAACCGATCAGCAGCCGCTTGCGGGGCGCGGCCTTCCAGGCGATCGCGCCGCAGACGACCCCGGACAGCATGTTCCCGGCGGCGAAGACGCCGTACAGGACGCCGTTCAGGCCGGGCTCGCCGATCGACTCGGTGAAGGCCGCGAGCGAGACCTGCATGCCGCCGAAGACCGACCCGATGCCCAGGAAGGTCACGACCAGCACGCGCACGCCCGGGACGCGCAGGGCCGAGGCGTGCCGCACGCGCGCGTGCCCGCTCTCCCGGGACACCGGCGGTTGGGTGCCCTTCTGGGCGGCGAAGAGGAGACCGCCGACCAGGGTCAGCGCGCCCTCCGTGACCAGGCCGGCGGCCGGCGCCACGGCGGTGCACAGCGCGGTCGCCAGCAGGGGGCCGAAGACGAAGGTCAGCTCGTCCGTGACCGACTCGAAGGCCGCCGCGGTGGTCATCAGGGGCGAGCCCTGGAGCCTGACGCCCCAGCGCGCCCGCACCATGGGGCCGACCTGGGGCACCGAGGCGCCGGTCGGGACGGCCGCGGCGAACAGCGCCCACAGCGGGGCGTGCGCCAGCGCGAGCGCCGTCAGGGACAGGCCGGAGACCGTGTGCACCAGCACACCGGGCACCAGGACCGCGCGCTGGCCGTAGCGGTCGGCCAGCCGGCCGCTGTAGGGCGCGAACAGCGCCATGGAGACGCCGGTGACCGCCGCGACGGCGCCCGCGGCGCCGTACGAGCCGGTGGTGTGCTGGACGAGCAGCACGATGGAGAGGGTGAGCATCGCGAACGGCTGGCGCGCCGCGAAGCCGGGCAGCAGGAACGTCCAGGCGCCGCGGGTGCGCAGCAGCTGTCCGTATCCGGGGCGGGAGGACGCCGGCGAGGTCTTCTCCGGTTCGGTGGTGGTGACCGTGGATCCCACGGCCCGTGCCTTTCTGCCGCCTGGTAGCGCGCGGACCCCGTGCGGGCCGGGCGCCGAGAGCTGTCCTCTTGCGCGGACTGCGGTAGATGCCGGTGCCCGCTCAGGTGGGGGCGACCCGGCCGCCATACGGTCGCGCCAGCTCTGCGTCAGGCAGAGTTGGTTCGATCAGGGTGCGCGCCAATCGTACAGGGATCACCGCTTGCGCGGCTGTGAAAACGAGCACCATCCGGGCGGCCACCTGGGATTCCACGGGAGCGAACACGGGGAAGCGCGCCTTCGTGCCCCTCGGTGCGCCAAACGTCCCCGCGGCGCCCTCAGGAGGAGCCGTTCGTCCCCAGCCACCCCGCCAGCTTGCCGCCGTGGGCGACCGCGCGCAGGCGCCGTTCCGCCGCGTCGCGCACCGGGTCGGTGGCGACGACCAGCAGCTCGTCGCCGCGCCGCAGCACTGTCGTGGGCAGCGGGACAAACGATTCTTCTTCGCGGACGACCAGCGTGACGGCCGCGCCCGGCGGCAGCCGCAGCTCGCTGACCTCCACGCCGTGCATCCGCGACCCCTCGGGGATGGTGACCGACAGCAGATGCCCGCGCAGCCGCTCCAGGGGCGCCGACTCGATGCCGAGGTCGGACGCCTCGCCCTGCTCGCCCAGCCGCAGCAGGCGTGCCAGCCAGGGCAGGGTCGGCCCCTGGACCAGGGTGTAGACGACGACCAGCACGAAGACGATGTTGAAGATGCGGCGGCTGGTGTCGACGCCGTTCACCATGGGGATGGTCGCCAGGATGACGGGCACGGCGCCGCGCAGCCCCGCCCACGACATCAGGGCCTGCTCCCGCCACGGCACCCGGAACGGCGCGAGGCTGCCCACCACGCTCAGCGGACGGGCCACCATGGTCAGGACCAGCCCGATGACCACGGCGGGCAGGACGTCGTCGCCCAGCTCGTGCGGGGTGACCAGCAGGCCGAGGACGACGAACATGCCGATCTGGGCGATCCAGCCGAGCCCCTCGGCGAAGCCGCGCGTGGCCGGCCAGTGCGGCAGGCGCGCGTTGCCGAGCATCATCGAGGCCAGGTAGACGGCGAGGAAGCCGCTGCCGTGCGCGAGGGCGCCGGCGGCGTAGGCGGTGACGGCGATCGCGAGCACGGCGATCGGGTAGAGACCGGACGCCGGCAGCGCCACGTGCCTGAGCCCCCAGGACCCGAACCAGCCCACGGCGATCCCGATGGCCGCGCCGATGGCCAGCTCCAGGACGATCTCGCCGAGCAGCAGGTACCAGTGCTCGACCGGGCCGGCCGTGGAGAAGGCGACGACGAGGATGACCACCGGGGCGTCGTTGAAGCCGGACTCCGCCTCCAGCGTGCCCGTCACGCGCGCGGGCAGGGGAATCCTGCGCAGGACCGAGAAGACCGCCGCCGCGTCCGTCGACGACACCACCGCGCCGATGATGAGCGCCTGCCGCCACTCCAGCCCCACCAGGTAGTGCGCGCCCGCCGCGGTGACCCCGACGCTGATCGCGACGCCCACCGTGGCCAGCACGGAGGCGGAGGACAGGACCGGCCGGATCTCCTTCCACTTCGTGCCCAGGCCGCCCTCGGCCAGGATCACGACGAGGGCCGCGTACCCCATGACCTGGGTCACCTCGGCGCTGTCGAAGCGGACGCCGCCGATGCCGTCCTGGCCCATGAGGACGCCGATGCCGAGGTAGACGAGCAGGCTGGGCAGCCCGCTGCGGGAGGAGATCCGGACGGCCGCGACGGCGACGAGCAGGACGGCGGAGCAGACGAGCAGGAGCTGGTTGAGGTGGTGAACAGTCAGCGGGCGTTCCTCCCTCGTATCTGGGGCCGGTGCCTCCGGTTACTTCGTTACCTTACCTAACTCTTGACGCTTTCTTGACGTTCGGGAGGCAAGATCGAACGCTCGTGCGCGCTGGTTCCCCACTCCGCGTCAAGCGGGACGGGGCCCTGCGCCTATGGTTGCTCCAGCGCTCATTCAAAGTCACAGCCCGACCTGCCGCTCGCGTTAGGACAGCAAGGACAGCGATGCCCCCCAACACCACCGCCACAACGGGTGACACCGCCACCACGGGTGCCACGTCCGTCAAGTCCGGCAGGAAGAAGGGGCGTAAAGCCCGACTGATCGTGCTGGTGCTGGTCCTGGCCGTCATCGGAGGCATCGCCTACGGGGCGTACTGGACGATCAGCACCGTCCGCGCCTCCTTCCCGCAGACCACCGGCACGCTCCGGCTCGACGGCCTGTCCGGCCCGGTCGACGTGAAGCGGGACGGCTACGGCATCCCGCAGATCTACGCCTCCTCGGACCAGGACCTGTTCATGGCGCAGGGTTACGTCCAGGCGCAGGACCGGTTCTACGAGATGGACGTGCGCCGGCACATGACCTCCGGGCGCCTGTCGGAGATGTTCGGCAAGAGCCAGGTCGACAACGACGAGTTCCTGCGCACCCTCGGCTGGGACCGCATCGCCGAGCAGGAGTACGAGACCAAGCTGTCGGCCGCCACGAAGAAGTACCTCCAGGCCTATGCCGAGGGCGTCAACGCCTACCTCGCGGGCAAGAGCGGCAAGGACATCTCCCTGGAGTACGCGGCCCTGGGCCTCACCAACGACTACAAGCCGCAGAAGTGGACCCCGGTCGACTCCGTGTCGTGGCTGAAGGCGATGGCCTGGGACCTGCGCGGCAACATGCGCGACGAGATCGACCGCGCCCTGATGACCAGCCGCCTCGGCCCGCAGCAGATCCAGGACCTGTACCCGGCCTACCCGGCCGCCCGCAACAAGCCGATCGTGCAGGAGGGCCAGTACGACGAGCTGACCCGGGCCTTCCGGCAGAGCGGCTCGACGGGCACCACGGGCACGACCGGCTCGACGGGAAGCACGGGCACGACGGGCACGACCGGCACCACGGGCACGACCGGCACGAGCGGCACGACCGGCGGCGCGGGCGCCACGGGCACGGCCGGCACCACCGGCGGCCTCACCGGCTCCTCCCAGGGCACGGCGGGCACCTCCGGCTCCTCCACCGCGACCGGCGGCGGATCGTCGCTCAGCGGCCAGCTGGAGCGCCTCACCGGGGCCCTGGACGACCTGCCCACGGCGGTCGGCGTGAACGGCCAGGGCATCGGCTCCAACTCCTGGGTGGTCGCCGGGAAGCACACCATCACCGGCAAGCCGCTGCTCGCCAACGACCCGCACCTGTCGGCGTCCCTGCCGTCCGTCTGGTACCAGATGGGCCTGCACTGCCGGAGCGTCTCCGACAAGTGCCGCTACGACGTCTCGGGCTACACCTTCGCCGGCATGCCCGGTGTGGTCATCGGCCACAACGCGAAGATCGCCTGGGGCCTGACCAACTCCGGTGTCGACGTCACCGACCTCTACCTGGAGAAGGTCACCGCGAACGGCTACCTGTACGACGGCAAGGTCCGCCCGTTCAAGACCCGTGAGGAGACCATCAAGGTCGCCGGCGGCAAGTCCAAGACGATCGTCGTCCGCCAGACCCAGGACGGGATGCCGCTGCTGTCCGACCGTGACGACGAACTCGTCCAGGTCGGCAAGAAGGCCACCGTGAACACCGCCGCGCCCGACCGCGGCGACGGCTACGGCGTCGCGCTGCGGTGGACCGCGCTCGACCCGGGCACCACCATGGACGCCGTGTTCGCGCTGGACAAGGCGTCCGACTGGAGCGAGTTCCGCGCGGCGGCGGCCCGGTTCGACGTCCCCGCGCAGAACCTGGTCTACGCCAGCACGGACAACCACATCGGCTACACGCTGCCCGGCCGGATCCCCACCCGCGCGCAGGGGGTCACCGGCGCCGTCCCGGCACCGGGCTGGGACTCGAAGTACCGCTGGACCGGCTTCATCGAGCAGGACGAACTGCCCTACGAGTACGACCCCGAGCGCGGCTACATCGTCACCGCCAACCAGGCCGTGGTCGACCCGGAGAAGTACCCGTACACGCTGACCACCGACTGGGGCTACGGCACCCGCAGCCAGCGCATCACCGACCTGATCGAGTCCAAGATCAAGGGCGGCGGCAGGATCTCCACCGAGGACATGCGGCAGATGCAGCTGGACAACAGCAGCGAGATCGCCAAGCTCCTGGTGCCCCAGCTGCTGAAGATCAACCTGTCCGACCCGGAGGTCCGCCAGGCGCAGAAGCTGCTGGAGGGCTGGGACTACACCCAGGACGCCGACTCGGCGGCGGCGGCGTACTTCAACGCCGTCTGGCGCAACATCCTCAAGCTGGCCTTCGGCAACAAGATGCCCAAGGAGCTGCGGGTCAAGGGACAGTGCCTGTGGGTCGACAAGATCGACAGCACCGGCCCGGTGGACGACGACGCCAAGGTGCGCGAGTGCGGTGAGCGCGACGCCGACCAGGCGCAGCCGGACGGCGGCGACCGCTGGTTCGAGGTCGTGCGCAGCCTGATGGACAAGCCGGACAGCGACTGGTGGAAGGCGCCCAAGTCGGGCACCCGGCCCGGCGCGACCAACCGCGACCAGCTCTTCGCGCGGGCCATGATCGACGCCCGCTGGGAGCTGACCGCCAAGCTCGGCAAGGACATCGACACCTGGAGCTGGGGCCGGCTGCACCGGCTGTTCCTGAAGAACCAGACGCTCGGCACCGAGGGCCCCAAGGCGCTCCAGCTCCTGCTGAACCGCGGCCCCTGGAAGCTCAGCGGCGGCGAGGCCGCGGTGAACGCGACCGGCTGGAACGCGGCCGGCGGCTACGACGTGATCTGGGTGCCGTCCATGCGGATGGTGGTCAACCTCGCCGACCTGGACAAGTCCAAGTGGATCAACCTGGCCGGCGCCTCCGGGCACGCGTTCAGCGCGCACTACACCGACCAGACCGGCAAGTGGGCCGAGGGCGAGCTGCTGCCCTGGTCGTTCTCGGGCAAGGCGGTGGACGAGAGCACGAGCGACACGCTCGTCCTCAAGCCGTGACCGGGACGGCACCCCGCTGAGAAGGCCCTCCACGCGCGCGTGGAGGGCCTTTTCCGTTCCGGGGGCGGTGGTTTCCCGGATCAGATGCCCGAAAAGCGGCGCACGCCGGACGGCGTCACCACGGCGTGCACCGGCCTGTCGTGCGCCTCGGCCGGGACGCGCTCGACGACCTCCGTGTCGTAGAGCAGCACCACGAGCCGGGGGCGGGCGCCCGCGCGCTCGAGCCGGGCCAGCACCCGGTCGTAGGAGCCTCCGCCGCGCCCCAGGCGCATCCCGTGCGCGTCCACCGCGAGACCGGGCAGCAGCACGACGTCCGCGGCCGTCACGGCGTCCGGGCCGAGGCGCGTGCCGGAGGGTTCGAAGAGCGCCATCCTGCCGCCGTGCCTGATGTGTTCGACCGAGTCCGGACCGGTGTATTCGCCCCAGTCCAGGTCGTTGTCGGGCAGCAGCGCGGGGAGCAGCACGCGCGCCCCTCGCGCGCGCAGCGCCTCCAGCAGCGGGAGCGTGGCCGGTTCGCCGCCCACCGAGACGTACGCGGCCACCGTCCGCGCGGCGGCCAGCTCGGGCAGTTCCAGGGCCCGCTCGGCCAGCTCGCGGCCCGCCTCCCGGACACCGGCCGCCGTCAATCCGTTCCTCGCGCCGAGCAACTCCCGCCGCAGCGCCCGCTTGTCGGAATCGCTCGTGGGCCCGTCGTGTTCCACCGGCCGTCCTCGCATCTCTCGTCATGCCGCTCATATGAGCGGTTAGTCGCCCGAGCCACAGTTTCCGCACAAAGGCACCGGATATTGTGGCGGGCATGACTCAGTCCCACTCCAGGATCAGCAAGGCTGTCATTCCCGCAGCCGGCCTCGGCACCCGGTTCCTGCCGGCGACCAAGGCCACTCCCAAGGAGATGCTGCCCGTCGTAGACAAGCCGGCGATCCAGTACGTGGTAGAGGAGGCCGTGTCGGCGGGGCTCGACGACGTCCTCATGATCACCGGACGCAACAAGCGCCCGCTGGAGGACCACTTCGACCGCAACTACGAGCTGGAATCCGCGCTGGAGAAGAAGGGCGACGCCGAGCGGCTCGCGAAGGTGCAGGAGTCCAGCGACCTGGCCACCATGCACTACGTCCGCCAGGGCGACCCCAGGGGACTCGGTCACGCCGTGCTGTGCGCCGCCCCGCACGTCGGCCACGAACCCTTCGCCGTCCTCCTCGGTGACGACCTGATCGACCCCCGCGACCCGCTGCTGCGGCGCATGATCGAGGTCCAGGAGCGGCACGGCGGCAGCGTCGTCGCCCTCATGGAGGTCGCCCCCGAGCAGATCCACCTCTACGGCTGCGCCGCCGTGGAGGCCACCGCCGAGGGCGACGTGGTGAAGGTCACGGGACTGGTGGAGAAGCCGGACCCGGCGGACGCCCCGTCCAGCTACGCGATCATCGGCCGCTACGTCCTCGACCCGTCCGTCTTCGGCATCCTGCGCGAGACCGAGCCGGGCCGCGGCGGCGAGATCCAGCTCACCGACGCCCTCCAGCAGCTCGCCCAGGACGAGAAGGTCGGCGGCCCCGTGCACGGCGTCGTCTTCAAGGGCCGCCGCTACGACACCGGCGACCGCGGCGACTACCTGCGTGCCATTGTCAGACTCGCGTGCGAACGTGAGGACCTGGGCCCGGACTTCCGGACCTGGCTCCGCAGTTACGTAGCCGAGGAGATGCAGCAGTCTTGAGCAGCGCCGCGACCCGTCCCGCCGGCCCGGACGACCTGTGGTCGGTGGACGAGCACCTGGACGACGTCCTCGCCACCGTGCGTCCCCTGGAGCCCATCGAGCTGCAACTGCTCGACGCCCAGGGCTGCGTCCTGGTGGAGAACGTCACGGTGCCGGTCTCCCTGCCCCCGTTCGACAACAGCTCCATGGACGGGTACGCGGTGCGGGTGGCGGACGTCGCCGGCGCGAGCGAGGAGTTCCCGGCCGCCCTGGAGGTCGTC
The DNA here is from genome assembly GCF_013870595.1 of Streptomyces sp. WELS2. GTDB lineage: Bacteria > Actinomycetota > Actinomycetes > Streptomycetales > Streptomycetaceae > Streptomyces. The sequence goes on from NZ_JACBWZ010000179.1 coordinate 9,665, forward strand.
GGGGACGTCGCGGCCGATGA
>NZ_JACBWZ010000018.1 GCF_013870595.1 Streptomyces sp. WELS2
CGGACCGGCCCCGCCCCTGTCGACGGCCGGCTAGGTCCGCGGGGGCTCGCCGAACAGGTCGACGGCGGCGCGCACCTGCGACAGCCCCCGGGCCAGTGCGCTCATCGAACCGATCGCGCCGGCGATCAGCAGCAGGGACGCGCGCAGCCGCGGGATCTCCGGGGCGCCTGTGGCGGCCATCGCGGCCAGGGCCGCCAGCTCCTCCTCGGCTATCGCCCGGTCGGGGAAGTCCGCCGGCAACGCGGCGAGCCGGCGGCGCAGCCGGGACACGGCGGTACGCAATTCCGCCACTCCAGGGTCCTCGTCGATGCCGGTCACCGGCCTCTGCCCCAAGCTCCGCAACGCAGCCCTCCCCGTCGGCACGCCCTTGTGCGCGGGCCAGTAAACGCCACCTCCGGGCCCGAGCGCCACAGCGCGGACCGAAATTCAGCCCAACGGAACCGGTACCGCGCACGTGGCCGGTTCCCGTCGCCGCCGGCTCGCGGGAGTTCGGCCGGTTTCCCTCGCCGCCGGGTATGCAGGAGCCATGACGGAGAAGCGGGAACTTCACGGGGAGGTCGCGGGGCTGCTGCTCGCCGCCGGCGGCGGCCGGCGGCTCGGCGGACGGCCCAAGGCACTGCTGGAGCACCGGGGGCGCCCCCTGGTCGAGCACGCGGTGGGGGTGCTGCGCGCGTCCCGGTGCGGGCGGATCCACGTGGTGCTGGGCGCGGCGGCGGACGAGGTGCGCGCCCGCGCCGAGCTGGACGGCTGTGTGCTGGTGGACAACCCGGCCTGGGCCGAGGGCATGGGCTCCTCGCTGCGCGCGGGACTGGCCTCGCTCGCCGGTACGGGGGTGCGCGCGGCACTGACGGGCCTGGTCGACCAGCCCGGCATCGGACCGGCCGCGGCGGCCCGGGTACTGGACGCCTGCCGGGACGAGCGGTCGCTGGTCTCGGCCGCCTACGACGGGGTACGCGGCCATCCCGTGCTGTTGGGCGCGGCGCACTGGGCGGGCGTCGCCGAGGCGGCCACCGGCGACCGCGGGGCCCGGGACTATCTGCGGGCGCACCGGGCGGAGCTGCGGCTCGTGGAGTGCGGGGACGTGGCCGAGCCGTACGACATCGACACCGAGGCGGACCTGGGCCACCTTGAGTGAACGGGGTGGCACCCAGCGCCACCTTCGCTCGACTCAGAGAATCTCGACATCAACACACCATTGAAGTTCCACGATGAGGAAACTACTATCCACTGTTCAGAAGCGTCCGACCGCACAGTGGGCGCTGTCTGTCCTATTCGTGCCACTTGGCACCCGGTGCCACCGCTGAAGGAAGTGACAGCTCATGTCCGCACCAGCGCCGTCCCCGCTGGCCATCGTCGACGCCGAGTCCCTGCCCCGGCAGGAGGAGGTCCTCACCGACGCGGCGCTCGCCTTCGTGGCGGAGCTGCACCGGCGGTTCACCCCGCGCCGTGACGAACTCCTCGCCCGCCGGGCCGAGCGCCGCGCCGAGATCGCCCGCACCTCCACGCTCGACTTCCTGCCGGAGACGGCCGCCATCCGCGCGGACGACTCCTGGCAGGTCGCCCCGGCCCCGGCCGCGCTGAACGACCGGCGCGTCGAGATCACCGGGCCGACCGACCGGAAGATGACCATCAACGCGCTCAACTCGGGCGCGCGGGTCTGGCTCGCCGACTTCGAGGACGCCTCCGCGCCCACCTGGGAGAACGTCGTCCTCGGCCAGCTCAACCTGATCGACGCCTACACCCGGAACATCGACTTCACCGACGAGCGCACCGGCAAGTCGTACGCGCTGCGGCCGAACGAGGAGCTGGCGACCGTCGTCATGCGCCCGCGCGGCTGGCACCTGACCGAGCGGCACCTCGTCGACGCCGACGGCACGCCGGTCCCCGGTGCCCTCGTCGACTTCGGCCTGTACTTCTTCCACAACGCCCAGCGCCTGCTCGACCTCGGCAAGGGCCCGTACTTCTACCTGCCCAAGACCGAGTCGCACCTCGAAGCCCGGCTGTGGAACGAGGTGTTCGTCTTCGCCCAGGACTACGTCGGCATCCCGCAGGGCACCATCCGCGCCACCGTCCTGATCGAGACGATCACGGCGGCGTACGAGATGGAGGAGATCCTCTACGAACTGCGCGACCACGCCTCCGGGCTGAACGCCGGCCGCTGGGACTACCTGTTCTCCATCGTGAAGAACTTCCGTGACGGCGGTGCCAAGTTCGTCCTCCCGGACCGCAACGCGGTGACGATGACGGCCCCGTTCATGCGGGCGTACACCGAACTCCTGGTCCGTACCTGCCACAAGCGCGGTGCGCACGCCATCGGCGGCATGGCGGCCTTCATCCCGTCCCGCAAGGACCCCGAGGTCAACAAGGTGGCCTTCGAGAAGGTCCGCGCCGACAAGGACCGTGAGGCGAACGACGGTTTCGACGGCTCCTGGGTCGCCCACCCCGACCTGGTGCCCATCGCCATGGAGTCCTTCGACAAGGTCCTCGGCGACAAGCCCAACCAGAAGGACCGGCTGCGCGAGGACGTGCGCGTCGAGGCGGCCGACCTGATCGCCATCGACTCGCTCGACGCCAGGCCGACGTACGAGGGCCTGGTCAACGCCGTCCAGGTCGGTATCCGTTACATCGAGGCCTGGCTGCGCGGGCTCGGCGCCGTCGCCATCTTCAACCTGATGGAGGACGCGGCCACCGCCGAGATCTCCCGCTCGCAGATCTGGCAGTGGATCAACGCCGGGGTCGAGTTCGACAACGGTGAGAAGGCCACCCCGGAGCTGGCCCGCAAGGTCGCCGCCGAGGAACTCGACGCCATCCGCAAGGAGATCGGCGAGGAGGCCTTCGCGGCCGGCCACTGGCAGGAGGCGCACGACCTGCTGCTCCAGGTGTCCCTGGACGAGGACTACGCCGACTTCCTCACCCTGCCGGCGTACGAGCGGCTGCGCGGCTGACCGTCACGGCACGCACGGGCCCGGGGACTTCCCCCGGGCCCTTCGTCGTATCCGGTCGTTTCCCGGTGTTTCCCGGTGTTTCCCGGTCGTGTCCGTACCCCGGCTCAGCCCAGGTGTGCGGACCAGTCCTGCTCCGCCGCCGGCTTGCCGTGCAGGTCCGGGACCCGCTTCAGCCAGTCCGGGCGGCCCGCCTGGGTCCGGGCCGCGCGGGCTGCCTCCTCGGCCGCCAGCTGGTCCCGGCTCGGGAAGTCGGTGGGCAGCCACTCGGCCGAGAGCCGCACCCGGTCCAGCAGGTAGCCGACGTAGGCGTCCCGGACGTCGTCGGGCGTGGCGAATCCGGCGTCCTCGGCGAGCCAGGCGTCCGGCACCTCGGCGACGATCCCGCGCAGCAGTTCCTCGGTCACCCGGGGCGCGAGCTCGGCGTCGGCGGCGCGCACGTCGGGGCCGTAGTGGCCGAGGGCGTGGTGCCGGAAGTCGTACCGCCGGCCCGGGGCCGTGGTGTCCCAGCGGTGGTGGAAGACGAGGGCGGCGCCGTGGTCGATGAGCCACAGCCGGGCCGGCGCGGTGCCGAGCGTGGGCCAGACCATCAGGTTGGAGCTGTGGACCGTACGGTCGACGTTGACGGTCAGCGCGTCCAGCCAGACGATCCGGCCGGCCTCCAGCGGGTCCACCGGGAACGTCCGGGCGATCTCCGGGGTGAAGTCCCGGGCGCCCGGCAGATAGTCCAAGCCGAGGTTCACGCCCGCGCTGGCGCCGTGCAGGTCGCGCACCTCCTGGTGCGGCTCGGCGGCGGCGATGACGGGATCGAAGTGCACGAGCACCAGCTCGGGGAAGCGCAGCCCGAGCGCCCGGGCGAGCTCCCCGACGATCACCTCGGCGACCAGCGCCTTGTGCCCCTGCGCGGAGCCGGTGAACTTGACGACGTACGTGCCGAGATCATCGGCCTCCACGACCCCGGGAACGGAGCCACCCGAGCGCAGGGGTTCGATATAGCGGGTCGCGGTGACTTCTCTCAGCACTTTCGAAGGCTCCCCACTCGCCGGCCTTGCATTCCATGGTCTCGTCCAAGGCGCCGCAGTCCGTGCATATGTCCACGATGAGGCCTGGGGAGAATCTGGGGAGTTTCGACCGGCACGCTCGTGTCCCCTCCTCCCCAGCAGTCCATCGATCGTGCCGGAGGCTCCTGGCTCCGCCTCAAGGCACGAAGTGAGCATAGTAACCAAGCGTGACAGCCGGGGGCGGACGCCCGAGGCATCACACCGGCGCCACTACGGACCCCTCAGCACGCCCCCCTTGGCACTGGCACCCGTCCGCGTCCGGTACCGCGCTCAACCATTGCCCGCTGCCAGCGCTATCGCCGTTCAGCCCCGGTAGGCTGACATCATGCGGCCCCACCCACCCCGAACCCGCACCTCCTTGAAGGCAAAGAAAAGGCAAAGCCCCTTTTAAATGCCAGGTCAGGAAGGGTCCTCCCCGCCGACGCGGGGGTGTTCCGCTCGTCCTCGACGTCGGCCGCAAGGGTGGGACGTCCTCCCCGCCGACGCGGGGGTGTTCCGCCGGGCGCTCAGCCCTTGCCGTGGACGACGAGGTCCTCCCCGCCGACGCGGGGGTGTTCCGCAGGCCGGATGGCACACCACGGAGGCCTGGACGTCCTCCCCGCCGACGCGGGGGTGTTCCGGTCACGACCCCGGTCAGGACCATCGCGCACTGGTCCTCCCCGCCGACGCGGGGGTGTTCCGTGGTTCTCGCCGGGGCTGGTGGGCTGCCAGCTGTCCTCCCCGCCGACGCGGGGGTGTTCCGTTGTCCCAGCCCTTGCCGTGGGGCCACTTGGCGTCCTCCCCGCCGACGCGGGGGTGTTCCGCACAGTTCGCAGGGCAAGGTCTACAAGGACATGTCCTCCCCGCCGACGCGGGGGTGTTCCGTCGGCACTGGCCTGCCGGTAGGAGCGGGGCGGGTCCTCCCCGCCGACGCGGGGGTGTTCCGCCCCGCCCGACGGGATGTTCATGGTCGGCTGCGTCCTCCCCACCGACGCGGGGGTGTTCCGCAGCTCGCCATGTTCGGCAAGGGGTTCGCCGCGTCCTCCCCGCCGACGCGGGGGTGTTCCGCTCTCCCAGGGGTCCTCGTTCTCCCAGGCCTCGTCCTCCCCGCCGACGCGGGGGTGTTCCGCCTCGCCGCGTAGGCGCCGGTTGTGTTCGGCCGTCCTCCCCGCCGACGCGGGGGTGTTCCGTCACAGTGACGCGGTACCGACCGCTGGCCATGGTCCTCCCCGCCGACGCGGGGGTGTTCCGATCGCCCAGAACCTGGCGCCCTACGAGGACGCGTCCTCCCCGCCGACGCGGGGGTGTTCCGCCTGCCCAGTGGGCCACGTCGCCGTTCATGACGTCCTCCCCGCCGACGCGGGGGTGTTCCGCCCTGCCAGCGTGGGCGCCGAGGGGCCCGGCAGTCCTCCCCGCCGACGCGGGGGTGTTCCGTACGAGCCGTTCCCGGGCCGGGGTTTCTTCCAGTCCTCCCCGCCGACGCGGGGGTGTTCCGCGGGGCTGGTCCCTGGCAGATGGGTCGGACCAGTCCTCCCCGCCGACGCGGGGGTGTTCCGTCCCGGAGGATGATCGCGACCTCCCAGACCTCGTCCTCCCCGCCGACGCGGGGGTGTTCCGAGCGGGGAGCAGGAGAAGGCGGCCCGGCGCGGGTCCTCCCCGCCGACGCGGGGGTGTTCCGGAGATCATCGGCGACGCCATCCGCAACGCCGCGTCCTTCCCGCCGATGCGGGGATGTTCCGCAGAGGGCGAGCCGAGAACGACTTGCCCGCACGTCCTCCCCGCCGACGCGGGGGTGTTCCGGCCGCTGGGTCGACCCGGACCTGTCCCGTACCGTCTCCCCGCCGACGCGGGGTGTTCCGCCCCCCGAGGGCTGGCGATGTACGCGGGCGTGTCCTCCTCGCCGAGGCCGGGGGTCGCCTGAAGGCGGCCTCCCAGGACTCCAGATGCCCCGGTTCCGGGCGTATGTAAGGAATCATCGTTTGAACGCGATGCGGGGCAGCATCGGGCCTCACGGGCTGCCCAAACATCCGTCAGCCCGTATCAATCACTCCGCGTGTCCACCGCATTGACGGGCCGGCGTCACGTTGCCGCCGGGAGCTGTTCTCGGCGACGGCTTCCCTGCGGAGAATCTGGGAAGTGACGACTGACTCACTCGTGTCCGTCTCTCCCCAACAGCCTGTCGATGGCCGTGCGCCCCTTGATACCTGCCTCCGGCATGAAGTGAGCATAGTAACGAAGGGTGATAGCCGGAGAGGAATGCCCGAGCCATCGCGCCAGCGTCACCACGGACTCCCCCGCCTCCAACATGATCGAGGCGTAGGTGTGCCGCAGCACGTGGAAGCCGTCCTTCGGCGCCGCCGCCCACTGCCACTGCTTCGCCCCCTGGGGGCGCGGCGGAATGATGCCGGCCTTGGCCAGCGCGGGTTTCCACGTGTAGGTGTTCCACGTGTTCACCGCTATGGCGTTGCCGAACCGCGTGGTGAGGAGAAGGGAGAACTTCCTCCGCTGCCCGCCCGCCTCGGGCTTCCCCCACGGAAGCTCCACCTCTACCGGTGGAAACGCCTCGACATGACGCTTCAGATCCTCGGCCACCGAGGAGGGCATATCGACGGTACGGGTCTTCGCCCCCTTGGGCAGAGCGAAATACAAGCGCCCTTTGAGCGCCTGCACTTGGCGACGGACATGAATCACGCCTCTCGCGTAATCGATGTCCTCCGGGCTCAGCCCGAAGACTTCGCCCTGCCGAAGCCCACAGCCCAGGCCCAGCACGACAGCGATCCGGTTTCGCGGGCTGATCGCGTCACGGACCCGGAGCGCCCTCTCCAGCGGCCACGCTTCGCGTCGCTCCTCGGGGGCCTTGGGCCACCGTACGGACTTCGCGTGCATGGGGTTCCTGGCAAGCCGCTTGTCGTCGACGGCCGCTTCCAGGATGCTGGACAACTCGGAAAGGATGCCGCGCTGGTAGTCGACCGAGTCGACAGTGGCATCCAGCTTCGCTATGTAGGCACGAAGGTCCGATGCCGTGATGCTCCTGAGCGGGAGCTGACCCAGGTGCGGAACGATGTGGAGCCGCGTTCTGCGCTCCCGGTTGTCCTGCGTCTTCGGAACGCCCCCTGTGCCTGGCGCCCAGTGCTTCGCGATGTAGTCGGCCAGCGTGATGGAGCCGTCGCGAGGGTCCACGAACTCCCCGCGCTCCTCGTCCGTGGCTGCACGGCGAAGCCACGCCTTCGCATCTTCCAGGGTCTCGAAAGAGCGGTCCCGGACACCGGGGATGCCCGCGACCTTGTACCGCAGTCCCTTGCCGTAGCGGGCGGTTCTTTCCCTCTTCCCGGTTACCGGGTCCTTCTTCTTCTTGAGCCATCGGTCCTCGATGTAGCCGGCCAGGTGAACTCCTTGTCGACGGGGATACGAGGTGCTGCGCCTGGGGGCACCTCAGGCGCTGCGGGTGCGGCTGAACCGTTGCTGTGGGGGGATACTCACCGGGTTCAGAGCGGTGTTGGAGCGTGAGTCGGCCTGTTCCTGGTCACGGATCCAGGCGTCGAGGGTCTCCCGTCGGTACATGACGCGACCGCGAGGCCCCATCCGGAAGCTCGGCGGTCCCTGCCGCCGGTGCCGCCAGACGTAGAGAGTCTGCGGTGAGAGACCGAGGTACTCGGCAGCGTCCTTCAAGGTGAGGAACGCTGCGCCAATGGGGGCCCGCGAAGGGGCAGGCAACGAATTCGGCATGGGGGTTCTCTGCGCGGTGAAGGGTGGAGGATGGATGGGCGGTGCGTTGTTTCTCCGCCCATCCCGTGAATTTGCGATGTGACTGGGGTTCTTCCCCGACAGGCGCCAGCGCGCCCCACAGGCAGCGGGCAACGGTGGCCGTCGCGCGAAGAACGGGAGAGTCAAGACAACTTCGAAGCGGCTCTACTGGTCTCAGGCGACGACGGCCATCTGTCTGCCCGGTTGGGGAGCACGGGGCTCCCCAACCACCGGCTTTTACCCGGAGGCTGTCTGGTCCGTGGTCAACCCGCAGTTCGCTGCATTGCTACGGACTTCAGGGCAGCACGCTTGGGTTCATCCGCTGTGCTGATCGGCGAAGGCGGCTTCGATAAGGTCGTTGGCGGCTTCCCTCGACTGCTGGAAGCAGTCGAGGGAAGCGTCGTACGAGCGAGGACGCGCTGACACCGACGCGCTCGGCGACCATGAGGACGTCCAGGGCCGTGCGGTGATCCTTCAGCCACGTTGAGATGCGGGCGTCTCGCAGGTCGCCGACGCTCCTGGCGAGTGGTGAGTCGATCTCGTGGGTCTCAAGGACCGCTTCTCGCGCTTGACGCCACACCTTGCGGTAGATCGCCCCGGACAACGGCAGCCCGTCCTCGCGGGTGAACATCGCATCCTCGGGGCGTAGTCCTCGGCGTGCGACCTCGGCCCTCAGGATGTCTACGAGCTCAGGACACGCAGGAACGACTCGCGGGGCACCCGTCACGTTGCCTGTGTGCGCGTCGATGCCGCTGAGCGGGCGCGGGCGGATCAGAAGAACGCCGGATTTCTCGGTCAGGCGCATATCACGAACCCGCAGCACAAGCGCCTCCTGGGGCCTCAGTGCTGCAAAGGCGACGGATGACAGGAAGGCCCGCAATGTACGCCCGTTCCGCGCCCGTTGGCCAACCCATTCCAGAAGGGCATCACGCTGCAGGTCCGATGGGAGGGACTTTTCATCAACAACAGCAAGTGACATAGACGGAACTCCTCGTACCTGGGGATGGACATGCTGCGGTGCAGGGTGCTGGGGCGTGCCCGCAGCGACCTGTTAAATGCTCCGCAAGATCGCCGGTTTACCCAACCGGCGATGTCGTGTTAGAATCCGCCAGCCGATCACTACTTGGCTTGCAACAGCCCGCCGCGAGGGGAACCGTCAGGCCCCGCCCGGGAACAGACAGGCCAGGGACCGGCGGCACCGTGGACCGTTCAGGCGAGAATTGTGATGCGTCTCTGAACAGCGCTTACCCAGCTCTCTTCACTGCGACGTGATCAAGGTTGGCATGCCCCTGGCGATCAGTTCCAGTCTTCTGGCCACCGAATTGGTCTGCCGTCGGCGAACTGCCCTCAAAACGCCCGGGACAAGATCTTGCTGAAATGGCGGCACCCGCAGCGCTTCAGTTTCAGTTGGCGCTCGGTCAGTTCGGGTGGACCTTGAGTGCTGACCCCGTTTACGATGCCGGGCCGCAGACGATGGCCGTTTGAAGGCGCGGAGCACGTGGGTCCGAGCGAGGAACGGGAGCACTAGGAGTTGCTGCCAGAAGACGGGCTGGGGCCACTACGGTTCGGGATGAGCCCGGCGGAGGTCCACCTCGCTCGCGGCCTCTGAGCCACGAACGCGGGCGGGCAGCCCCTCCGGGCAGGAAGACGTCGCCGACGGAGTGAAGGCGTTCTACGACACGGGCAGCCCTTGGCGTACATGGCCCTGGACGCGGTCACGGGCCCGCAGGTCTTCCTGGCGGGCTTTGCCCTCGCCGGCTGCGACCCCGAGCAGGCGCACCAGTTCCTCCCCGACTACCCCACCGAGCACGAAGTCGGCTGTTGTACACCCTCGACGGCTCCCTCACCCTGACCGACCTGTGGATTCTTCTGCGATCACAGAAGGGCGATGTCACGCGTCTGTCGCGGCCGGTCTTCGGTCAGGAGGACTGGCTGGAGTCAAAGCACTATCGCGATCACCTTCCTCTGGAAGGCGTCTCGGCCACCGATACATCGCCTTGGCTGTGATGGGAGCGTTGCCGCTGCCGCAACGGGACTGGCTCGACCGGTATGACGATGAGGCCGTTGAGGAGGGTGCGGGCGTTCGACCGCGGATGCGGCCGATGGCCTTCGGGCATTAATCGAAACATTGCTGCCGCGCCGGCCGCAGAAGGCATCCCGGTCGAAACAGGTGGATGACCGGTTGCACCCGCAAGGCTTCCTGCAGACGGTCGATGACGGTGTCCGCTAACAACTGTGCCCAGAGGCAATATAGTTCGGACCCGGACGGACCTGGTGGTGCGGGTTGACTCAGTGGCACACGAGGAAGGCATCTTCGAGCTGCTGCACCGTAACCTGCTCGCCAAGTCACACGAGGCCGACACCCCCGACTGAACGCGGGCTTGCGTGCGCGCCCCGCCCATTCGCGCGAAGAAGGGCGAGGCCCGCCCCGTCGCAGATCGACCGCGGGTAGACCGCCATTGCAGCCAGACAACAGCGACGGCCTCCGGAGCCGCGTGCCTTTCCTGCCGCATACCGGAGGCACACATTCGAGGCGGCGCCGCACTACTCCTCGAACGCCGAGACACCCCTGCACCGGCGGGAAAACTCCGCCGTGCCAGTGATCTACACGACCGTCACGCCCCCGCCCCGGCGGGGAGGACGCCCAGCAGTTCCTCGCGCGTCACCGCGTCGTATGAAACACCCCCGCATCGGCGGGGAGGACCCGACGGGGCGTCCGCTGGTCGGGCCGTGCGCTGGAACGCCCCCGCGTCGGCGGGGAGGACACGGCGGCCGGGCCCAGTTCGACCTCGCCCGTCGGAACACCCCCGCGTCGGCGGGGAGGACGGGACGCGCACCTCGCCGGTGTCCCGCGACACCGGAACACCCCCGCGTCGGCGGGGAGGACGAGCTGACGGCTGCAGAGAAGCGCCGTGAGGTCGGAACACCCCCGCGTCGGCGGGGAGGACAGTCGGTCGGCCCCGGTGATGACCAGAGGGTTCGGAACACCCCCGCGTCGGCGGGGAGGACCCGGGCTTCGGATGCGGGACAGGCCCTCCGGCCGGAACACCCCCGCGTCGGCGGGGAGGACGTGCTCCTCGATGCCTTCGGCGCCACGGTCACCGGAACACCCCCGCGTCGGCGGGGAGGACTACGACGCCATCCTCAAAGGCAGCTCGCCGGCCGGAACACCCCCGCGTCGGCGGGGAGGACGTCGGCCGCAGCTTGGGCGAGGCGGATGCCGCCGGAACACCCCCGCGTCGGCGGGGAGGACGGGTGCAGCGCGGGCAGTCCCGTCGCCTCCAGCGGAACACCCCCGCGTCGGCGGGGAGGACTGGGCGCTCGGACCGAGCAACCGCTCAGTCGCCGGAACACCCCCGCGTCGGCGGGGAGGACTCAGCGGTCGCGCAACCGCTGGGGCCGCCTTGCGGAACACCCCCGCGTCGGCGGGGAGGACCCATGGGCCACTCCCGCGACAAGGTGCCCATGCGGAACACCCCCGCGTCGGCGGGGAGGACCCTTTCTGACCTGCACACTAAGAGGGGGTTTGCGTTTTCTTTACCTGGGGTGCGGCGGTCATGCGGATCAGGGTGAGGCCGTCGAAGTCGACGGGGGTCCGGCGGCGGGTTCCTGCGGTGCGGATGGCGTAGCCCTGTTCCGTGGCGGCGGGGTAAACGAGGATGGCAGCGCCGTCACCGACAACTTGCGTGACGGCGTGCCAGAGTTCGTCGCGGACGCGAGCCGAGACGCTGCCGACGAAGATGCCGGGGACTACTTCGCTGGTCCATCGACTGAGGGCGCCGCGTAGGTGGGTGGGGACCACGGTGGTGGCGATGACCACCATGGAAGGCATCAGTGGCCTCCGTTGGCGTAGTTGACGCCTGCTGGGAGGACTCCGGTTTTGGGGTCCCAGAGGTGGACCATGCGTACGTCATGCCGTTCGGAGGTTTCTTCGTCGGTGTCGTCGTCGGTTGCTGCGGTGTGGGTGTGGGGTGGGGTCAGCAGGGACTGGACATCGCGGATGATGCGGGGCAGGAGTCGGAGGTCTTCGCGGAAGCGGCGGCGGGCTTCCTGTTCGGGGTTGTCGGAGTTGTGGAGGGCGAATGCGAGGGGCAATGTGGTGTCGGCTTTGTAGAGGTCGGCGAGGTCGTGGACGAAGGCGTACTGTGTGCCGGCGTGGACGTAGCCGAGGGCCGGGGAGAGGCCGAGGACGAGGAGTGCTGCGTGGACGATTCCGTACAGGCAGGTGTTGGCGGCGGACAGGGCGAGGTTGACGGGGTCCTGGGTGTCCCATTGACGCAGGGGTGTTTCGCGCGACGAGATGTGGCTCGCCACCAGGGCGCTGTCTTCCCCGCCGACGTGGGGGTGTTCCGGAGTGGGGCGCGCTGATCACGCACATCGTAGGGTCCTCCCCGCCGACGCGGGGGCGTATGCCCTGGGCTCAGACACCGGTGAGGGTTTGGACGACGCAGACCATGTCGAGGTACGGGAAGGACAGGGAGTCCGCGATGCGCGGATCTGGCAAGGGTAGTGGCGGCCAAGCGTTTGTGGGCCTGGCCGCCGTCGGAAGGTGGGCTCATGCGGCTGCGCGCGCGAGGCTGAGGAGGCCGGCGCCGTAAGACTTGGCTCGTCCGATGCCGCCCAGTACGGCTTGGGCAAGGGCGTCAGGGTCGATGACGGTGGCGGTGCCGTCGTAGCGCACCAGGTGATGCCGCACGGCGGCGTTGTCGCCGCGGCCGTGCGCGGCAGCGAGCGGAGTGGGCAGCGCGGTGATCAGGTGGAGTCCGGCCTCGTGGGCGCGGCGTGCCCACCACTGGTCGGCATCCGGGCCGGTGAGCGCGATGCGTTTGCCGCGCTGACCCTTGTTCTCCAGCGGCAGGCGTTCGGTTTTGACCGGGTTGACGACGATGCGGTAGTGGACGGTGAGGCCCTTTTGGAGGGCGTTGAGCATCGGGGTGAGGTCCTTGACGTCGGCTTGGCCGTAGTCGTCGGGCAGGCGCGTCGGGTCGAGGACGGCGGCTTGGACCAGGAGCTGGCTGAAGGTGTCGGTTACGTCGAGGCGGTACAGGAGGCCGGCCGCCTGCCGAGGGCTGTCGCCGAGACCGTCGGGGACCAGACGCATCAGGGTGCGGTGCATTTCGTTGGGGTTGTGCAGGTCGCGCTGGACGGCGCGGCTGTGGGGATTGAGGCGGATGCGGGCGAGGGCCGCGCCGGGGCTCATGCGGCGGCCTCCTTCATGGCGTAGTCGCTCAGCTTTGTGGGCAGGGTGCGGGGCCGGTCAGGTGCAAGGGGAAACGTAGTCGACGAGCCGGCAGCCGGGCCGGTCCACCCGTACGGTGAACGCCGGGCCGCGTAGCGGTGGAACGCGCCTGTGTCCTGGTGGGTGACGCTCTGCGCGGTGGCGAACGGGCCGAGCAGCGCGGAACAGGTGGGGAGCGAGGCGGTGTCCCGGTCAGGAGTGAGCGCCGGGCGTTCGCCCCGGGGTTGCCTCGGGTCGGCCGGCCGGAGCGCGAGTGCGTTCATGCCCGTGCCTGAGCGGAGAAGGCGGTGTCGATGAGGGCGTAGCAGGAGTCGTGCGCCGCTTCGGGCACGTCGGGGAACATCTGCACCGGGCGGTGGCGCGGTCGAGAGCCTTGCACATTGCCGCTCAGGGCTCGGCGGGCCTGGTGAGAGCTGGGCGAGGGCATGATGAAGGTCCGACCACAAAGTCACCGGGGGTTCCTCTCCGGTGTCGCGAAGTGGGTGTCGATGTAGTTCTGGAGCTTCTCCAGGTAGCCGGTGCCGAAGCCTTCGTAGGCGGCGTCCGGCAGGTGCACGGCGCGCCGGTACAGCGGCCGAGGCCGGTACTGGCGTGCCAGCGGGGCGAACGACGTCGGCTCGTCGGTGACTTCGCCGCTGTGGTGATCTCCGTCGCCCTTGTCCGGGGCGTCGGAGTTCACGGGGAGCGCACCGAGCGGTCTGTCGCCGTAGAACTCAATGGGCTGTGGGCCGTTGCGCGGCCTCTTGGCCATCAGGGGCATCTGTACCAGGTGGCGCAGCGGGTCTTCTACGCATCCCAGCAGGATCGGGCCTTCCGGCGGACAGGACCGGCGGCCGAGAAAGAGGGGCCAGTACGGGTCACGCAGGGCAGCGGCGCATGCGTGCAGCAGCGCTTCGTCGTCGGATGTCAGCGCGAGCGTGAAAGCAGCGTCGGCTAGGTACTGGCGCTTGGATATCAGAGTGCTCTTGCGCTCGGGGCGGTGTTTTCCATCGACGGTGATCACTGTCTCATCGGCGGGCAGTCCGCCGCCGACGGTGTGGAAGTCGGACAGCACGACACCGGGCCGGTCGACACGTACTGTCATCGACAGCTCCGTGAGGTCGTCCACGGACGCCTGGCGCACTCGCCCGAGACCGGCGGCAAGCATGCCCACGATGCCGGACCGGGTGGGGAATCGGGCTGTGTCGCGCCGCGAGTACTTGCTGTGCGTGCCCCAGGACTGGAGTGGGCCTGCCAGACGCAGCAGCAGCCCGCGGGAGGGCCTTTCGGTCACTGCGGGGCCTCGGCGAGAGCGAAGTCGACGGTGGCGGTGACGAGAGCCTTGAAGGACGAGTGACGCTCGCCGAGGTGCTCCAGCTTGTCGAACTGGAGGGAAGCATGTGCCGCGTGCAGAACGCGGTCGGGGCCGAGGAGGGTGTTCGCGGCTTTGGCGTACGCATCGATGCCCTCGACGGAGCGACCGACGTAACCGCCGTGTCCAGCAGACCGCACGGGTTCTTCGAAGGCTGCGGCGAACGACAGCGGCCGGTCGGAGCGGACCGCCACGTGGACCAGGTGCGGGATGGTGTGCGGGGCGGTGGAGTTCTTCTTCGCCTGCGGCAGGGACTCGATGAAGGAGAGCAGGAACTGGCTGACGAGCTCGCGGGCGGCATCGAGAGCGATGTTGGTGTCATCGCTTAGATTCTTGATGAGTTCCTTGAGATCGACGGTGGCGAACCGGTAGAAGGTGCCGGTGCTGTACTCGGCAGTGCCCATGTGGCCGCTGCCGGTTTCATCGCCCTTCGCCTGGGTGACGTCGTCGACAGCTGCGAAGTAGTCGAGTTCGACCTCGGTGGTGTGCGTGGTGAAAGCGTGCGCGACCTGGACGGCGCCGTCGACACTGGCCTGGTCGACCTCGGCGAGCATGCGGCCGAAGAGGTTGATGACTCCGTTCTTCTTGAGGAGGATCTTGTCGATCTTCCCCTTCAGAGCGCTTTCGGGCTTGTTCTTTCCCTTGCCGGTGAAGTCGGTCGTGAGCGCGTCCTTGTGGGCTTCGGCGATGTCGGCCAGGTCCTCGACCGCGTCTTCGGGGAGGTAGACGAGCGCGTTGGTCAGGACCTTGTTCGTGATGGGCTGCTTGTCCTTCCCCCTGGCCACCTCCCACTTGATGCTGCTTCCCGCCGCAACATGCGCACCCGCACGTTCGGCAAGCGCCTGGTCCCACCCACGGCCACGAAGCGTCTCGGCGACCCGCTCGCCGATACGGCGTGTGCGCAGCGCGTTCTCGCCGAGCGCGTCCTGGAAGTGCTCGCGGATGGCCCGCTTCCAGGACTGGCTGGAGATACGGGTGCGCAGGGCGTCGCCGTAGAGCATGCTTTTGACCGAGTTGGTGTCGTCCCGATTCAGGTTCGCGTAGGGAACGGGCTGGACGACGTGGATGTCGATGAAGCGTGGCCTGAGGTCCATCGGGATCTCCTGTGGGTGAGGGGGTCAGTCCTGGTCGGCGCCGGCCGTGATCCGGTAGAAGTCCTGCAGCCAGCGGCGGCTGATACGCCCCGACTGGTATGGCCAGTCGACGAGGTCTGCCAGCAACTGTCCCCAGTCGATGGAGGTGCCGGTGGTGCGTACCTGATTCACCGCAGCAGGCAGGTGCAGGTGGATACCGCGGAGGCTCTGCCGCGTCAGGAGGCTGATACGGCTCTCCGCGGCGCTCTTCCGCATCGACGCGCCCTTGGCGATGACGGCTTGGCCCAGGGCGGCACCGAACGAGGCACCATACGGGGTGGGCCCGGGCGGAATAACCTCCTCGTCCGGCTCCCCGTCCTGCAGAGAAGTCTGCTCTTCTGCCGCCACGTGTTCGTCTGCGGTGTCTTCGTCGTCTCCCTGGTCGGGTGAGAAGGTGTGTCGGGGCTGGGCCGCGATCAGCGCGGCCACCGTGTAATGGGCCTGCGCTGTCTTGTCGTCGCACCCTTCCGGCAGTCGCGGCGTCAGCAGCCGATGCATGGGGCGTGTGCGCGGGTGGTCCAGGTCGCGGCGCAGGCCCGCGCGCAACGCCGCACGGGCACCGGGGTCTGTGCGGCACAGGCGTTCGATGTGCTCGGTGAATGCGGCATACGTGGCGCGATTCCTCTGCCGCTTGCTCGCTTCAGGGGCTTGGAAGGTCACAGCTTGTCCTCGGGTCGGCGGGTGACGGTCACGGCTTTGGGGCCGCACTTTTCGTCACCGGTTACTCCATCGCCTTGTGTGGGTCTTTCAGGGCGGCGAGGATGATGGCCTTCGCCGTGGTGACGGCCTTCGCGCCCCGTGGTGTGTGCGTCACGGAGCCGGTCACTGCCTCGTAGGCGTCCAACGCGTGCCGCCCGAAGGCCCGGCACGCGGCCTCGAAGTCGAATCCGGTGTCCATGGCGCTGCCAGAGCGTGTCAACTTGCGGAACCGCGACCAGAACTCGTCCTCTGCCGACGGCCAGTATCGTGCCGCGACCGCGTCCAGCCAGGCACCCGGATCGTTGTCCCTGTCCCCCGTGTACTTCAGCCAGGCTTCCTTCGTGGCCTGCTCCAGCCGGTCCCCGAAGAGCTCGCCGAGTTCACGGAGCTGGCGTACGGGCCGCTCGGTGCTCGCCGCGTCCTCCTCCACCCGGGACAGGAGCACCGGGGTCACGGAGTCGACGTACTGGTGGTTGCCTGCCTGGCTGGCGTCCTGTTCGAAGCCGAGCGCGCGTACCCGCACGTACTCGCTGACGTCGAAGGTGTGGTCCATGACCCTCGGCTGGATGGGGCTTGAATCATCCAGTTGCTTGAGCAGAAGGGCGTCGATGTCCCGCCACAGCGAACGGGAGGAGGAGGCGAGCCGGGGGAACGTCTTCCCGTCCTTGGCTATGTCCCAGATCAGGTAGTCGTCTTCCGGTCGGATCCGCTCGGCGTCATAAGCCCAGGTGATGTACGCGTCGGCCGTATGCTCACCGTCCGGGGCGGGGACGAGACACAGCGCGTGCTGTGAACAGGCGGTGAGCCGTGAGCAGGGGCCCTGCGGCTCGGGCATCGGCGCAAGCGGGTCCGGGAGGTCCTTGCGCTCCCAAGGACACAGGTCGGTCAGCCGGCTGACGTCGCCGTCCGGTGGGGTCAGACCTGCCAGCAGCGTCAGGAACAGGTTGTCGCACTGAGGGTGATACGACAGCGCGGCTCGCAGTGGTGAAGCCTTCGCGTAGTGGCTCCTCACATGCCCGACCGCACGCCTGGAAAGGGCACCCGGGTCTCCCCAGTAGTGCCAGGTCAGCAGCGACAGTGCCGCCTGCGAAAGGTTGGGGAGTACGGGGCTGTCGTGGCTCCAGTGCTCGAACCAGGAGTGGTTGTTGCCCGCTGCCCGGCTCATGACCAGCTTGTGGACGCCGGCCGTGTTGTTTCTGTCGCACTGGTCGGGGAGGCGGGGGTCCTGGAGCCACGGACGATCGCGATCGAACAGGTCGAAGCGGTGGCGCCACTGACCGAAGTAGCCCTCGATGCCGGCCTTGCGGCCGTCAGGCAGTTCGATGCTCTGCTGAGGGAATCCCTGTTCGAGGACTTGTTCCCGCCGGTCGCCCCAGCTTCCGGGTCCTGCCTCGTCCAGAGCGGTGATCCGGGCGGTCAGCGCGTACAGCACGCGCAGGAGCGCCGAGTGAGCCGGAGCTTCCGGGATCAGCAGAGTGCGGATCTCTCGCGCGTGCACAAACAGATCCCTGAGACCCACTTCAGGTGGGCCCGACTGCCCCTCCACCCATGCGACCGGAATCCATGGCCGGTCGATCAGATCGGACGCAGACGTGGTCACGCCCCTCCCCCCATCGGTGCACGTCACCGAATACTAGAAGGACAGGCGGGGAGGGTGCAGGCAGTTAAGGCAACTGCTCAACGATCAGGCCCAGTTCGCTTACGCGGAAACGGTGCCTTTCGCCGGCCCGCACCCATGTGCCGTCTTCCGGGGTCATGTTGAGCCGGAGGACGGGCTTGAGGGCAGCCATGCCGCGCCAGGCACTGTTCGCATCGCCCGCCACGCCGTGGACGAGTCGCCGCGGTACCGGGATCAGGTAGGGGACAAGCTGGCCCGGCTGCTTCGGTCTGCGCGTCTTGCGATCAAGCACAAGCTTCTCCGCGAGGACCCCGTCCTGAAGGAGAGACCCCGGGTACAGGCACACCACATGCACCATCTCCTCACCGAGCACGCAGGAGAGCAGTTCGGGCTCCATACCGGGATGATCGCGGCTCAGCAGGCCGAGGTCGCCATCGAGTTCCCGCGGCCCAGGCACCTCCAGCCAACCCGCAGTACCGGTGGCTCTTCGTTCTCGGACCGTCCGCCGGTTGTCAAGCTGCTGAAGCTCACGCGCCGCAGCCTTCCCCAGCCCGTCGACAAGCTCGTCGGCATACACCTCGTCCAACAGCAGGGGCACTTCTTCCGGCATGGAAACCGTCCTGCCGGCCCCTAGGACCATGTCAGTACGCCGCACCAGCGCGGCGTCGTCCAGTTCGGACTTGTCGTCCGCTCGGAGCACCACGAGCCGCGGCTGGTCACCCGCGCTCTGTGCCGCACGGGCCAGCAGGTTCACGAGCGGTGCCGGCCCCGATACGACGAGGTCGAAGCGCAGGCCCCTGACATGTTCCAGCATCGGCGTCGTCACCAGCACGCAGGGGCCGCTGACGCCGCCGTCGGGAGAGAAGGCGCTCCGGCAGGCCGCGAGACGCTGCCATCGGTCCTTGTTGCGCATCTGTTCATGGACCAAGGTCACATCGAGGCCGGGCAGGTCCTGCGAGAGCTCACGGAACGTACGGATGGCTTCCGCAGACGTCGACCGGTAGACGACGGCCCTGCCGCTGCCGGCCGCGACCAGGGGTGCAAGAGCCGCCTGGATCTCTTCGCACGGCGCACCGTCAAGCACCTCGATGCTGAGCGTGCTAGCACGAACGGCCACGGCAGGCTGCCGGGGCAGGTGCCCGCCTCCGCACTGAGCATCCACGAACGACCACGCCGGCAGCGGGCGAGGCTGCACCATCGGCTCCTTGCTCCCTCCAGCGCCACGGCGATAGGCCGCCAGCATCGCGTCCACCGACCTGTCCGCAGACATCGCGGCCAGGACGACGGGAATCCGCAGCGCGGCGGCCCACTCCAGAAACCGGAGCATCAGCTTCTGCCCCCAGGCACCGCGGGCATGGGCCTCATCCACCACGACGACCTTGCCGGAGAGGGCAAAGAGCCGCATCACGTTGAACTTCACCGGCATGACCGCCTGGAGAAGCTCGTCCACCGTCCCCGTGCCGAGCGCGGCCAGGAGCGCGCGGTGATGGGAGTTGAGCCAGCTGTTCGCTGTCGGGGCCCACTCCTCACCAGGCTCCGCGCTGACATCACCGGCCGCATTTGCATGCGCCCACTGCTTCGCGGCTTCCGCCGGCTTCAACCGCGAAGAGCTGTGAAGCAGGAGCGACCGCCAGGGGCCCGTCAGGGCCTGCTCAGCGAAGGCGTGCACCTGCGCCATGTGGCTGTCGGCCGCTGAGCCGGTCGGCAGCGCATAGAAGAGACCGCGCGCGTGCGCTGCATGCCCAAGGACCGCCGCTGCACGAAGAGCTGCCTCCGTACGCGCCTCCGACGGCGAAGCCGTCACTACCACCAAGCCCGGCCCGTGGTCGGCCACCAGATCAGGCAACTGGCCTGCCACGCTCGCCACGAGGCTGGTCCCACCTGCACGCTGAACCGGGTCCGGCCGGGCGAAACCCGTCCCGAGCAGGTCGGTCCGCTGCACCAGACGGGGAGCCGCCGCGCGGGCGACCTGCCAGTAAGCGTCTAGGTCTTCAGGAGTTCCAGCCCATCCCTCCTGCCTGAGCCTGGCCCGAATCTCTTCGTCGATACTGGCCAGCCAGTCCGACAGGATCACCAACCCCGTCAGAACGACAGCCGCTCCCGGCGTCATCCGCCCCTGCGGAACCGACTTCGCCCCTGTCACTCTGCGCACCTCATCGAAGTGTTTGCGCCGCTGTTCCTCCCACCTGCCCGTGCCCAGACCGGGGTGGCGGGCGACAGGACACCTTGAATCCTTGTCGTAGACCACCGGGTGGAAGCGACCGCCGTGCCCACCGAGCATCTGGGCCACCGCGTGACTGAGCTGGGACTGCGGACGCCGCTTCGACGACGGATAGCCGATCTCCGCGAAGATCCCCGCCAGCCACCAGTGTGCTGCCGCCTCGTGCGACTGCCTGTCCTGCGCGGCGCCGGCCGCGAATCCGTACCCCTGCTCACCGCTCAGCTCCTGTGCCAGCAGCTCTCCGTCCGCGTACTTCGGGCCGTTGCGGTGCAGTTGGAACGGCACACTGATCTTCCCGATATCGTGCAGCCCCGCCCAGAACGCCGCGAGCGCCCGCGCCTCCTCGTCCGGAACCTGCAGCGCCCCGACCACCATGCTCCGCTGGTGCGCGGTCAGCAGCTCATCCCAGACGACCTCAGCGACGGCTGCCGTATCCAGCAGATGACAGATCAGAGGGTGCGTGCGGTGATCCCCGCGGGCGTTCTTGCCCAGCCCGGCAGCCTTGCCCCACAGGCGGGAGTCCAGAGACATGGGGTGCTCCTCGTCGCGGATCCAGTGCAGGTGTGCCTTCGTCCCGCTGTACCTATTCGAAGGCCGGTGCCGGCGGGGTAATTTCCTCAACCACTGCTACACCAACGGGTTTCCGCCGTAGAGTACATACCGCTGCACGCCTCCCTGGGAGGTGCGCGGAACCTCATTGGCTCACCAGGCAACGGCAACGCCGAGAAGAACGCACGACCCTCTCGAGGGATGTGGCGCAACCTCGGCTCTGTCTGCGCTCTGGAGATACAGTGTCCCGGTTCCTGCACAAGTTCGCCCTGCGTCGCAAGGTTCTTCTCGAAGCCTCACGCGTAGTGGTCAGCGCGGTGATCCGTGCCCTGATCAGCGAACTCGTCAGCTGGCTCATCTGAGCCAACGGTGACGGATCCCAGGGGTCCGTCACCTCTTGTTTCAAGACGATCGCCGCTGGCTGAACACGTTCCGCGCAGCGGGATACCCAGCAGGACGAGACGTCCGGCTACAAAAGGGAGCCGACCCGCGCGTTCGGGTCCTCCCTGCGACGCCGGGGTGCTCCGTCCCCTGACCGGCTGAGGCCGCCCTGCTGGCGTCCTCTCCGCCGCGACGCGGGGGTGAGCCGTGCGTGGACGCGGACGGCAAGGTGATGCACGGGTCCTCCTCACCGACGCGGGGGTGTTCCGAAGCCGCTCAGAGCGGTGTAGAGCGGGTCCTCGTCCTCCCCGCCGACGCGGGGGTGTTCCGTAGCGAGGGATGGGTTCGGGGTAGACGCCGGGGTCCTCCCCGCCGACGCGGGGGTGTTCCGTCGCCCCACCAGCCCGCCGACTCGGCCCGGTGGTCCTCCCCGCCGACGCGGGGGTGTTCCGGTCATGCGGTTCAACGCGGCCAAGCTGGGCGGGTTCTCCCCGCCGACGCGGGGGTGTTCCGACAGGCAGTTGGATGTCGTCGTCCGGATCCGAGTCCTCCCCGCCGACGCGGAGGTGTTCCGGGCACGCCGTACTGCTCGGCGTGCGAGCGGGCGTCCTCCCCGCCGACGCGGGGGTGTTCCGCTGCGGCGGGTGGCGCTCTGCATCTCGCCGAGGTCCTCCCCGCCGACGCGGGGGTGTTCCGGTCACCCGGGAGATCGGCGAGGCGGTGCTCGGGTCCTCCCCGCCGACGCGGGGGTGTTCCGCCTGGTCAGGTGTGGCTCGTCAACCACCCGTCGTCCTCCCCGCCGACGCGGGGGTGTTCCGATCGCCGGTCATCTGGCCGTCCTGAGTCTGGAGTCCTCCCCGCCGACGCGGGGGTGTTCCGCCGATCGATCTCGGGAACGATGGTCTGCACGTGTCCTCCCCGCCGACGCGGGGGTGTTCCGCTCTTCTGGGGCATCACCACGGCCGGGGCCACGTCCTCCCCGCCGACGCGGGGGTGTTCCGCCGGAGGCTCTGAAATCGCCCCGCAGGATCTGGTCCTTCCCGCCGACGCGGGGGTGTTCCGTGAGGCGCGGTCATCGGTGCCGCTGCGTACGGGTCCTCCCCGCCGACGCGGGGGTGTTCCGTTGAAGACCCCGAACGCCGGGACTCCAGCACCGTCCTCCCTGCCGACGCGGGGTGTTCCGCCCCCCGAGGGCTGGCGATGTACGCGGGCGTGGCCTCCCCGCCGAGGCCGGGGGTCGCCTCAAGGCGGCCTCCCAGGACTCCAGGTTCCCCGGTTCCGGGCGTATGCAAGGAATCATCGTTTGAACGCGATGCGGGGCAGCATCGGGCCCCACGGGCTGCCCAAACATCCGTCAGCCCGTATCAATGAGCGTTTTCAGCGCTGACGCTCCAGGGTGAGGATGGCCGCGGCGATTGACGACAGGCGGTTCTGTCCCCGTCGGCCGGGGAGCATGCCCGCGCGAGGCGGCCCGCGTGATCGTTCAGACTCCCGGATCGGTTTCGACCGGACCCGGGCGCCGGGCACGCACCGCTTCCAGCTGGGCGGCGAAGGACAGCCCCAGGAAGAGCGCGACGGAGGTCAGATAGGCCCACAGCAGCAGGGACATGAAGGCGCTCAGGGGACCGTAGACGGCGTCGAACGAACCGCTGACGTCGAGATAGAGACTCAGCAGCCAGGTCAGTGTCGTCCACAGCACCAGGTACACCGCGGCACCGAAGGCGAGCCATGTGTAGCCGGGCTGTTTCCGGCGCGGTGCGCGGCGGAAGACGGTACTGGCCGACACGAGGGCCAACAGCAGGCCGAACGGCCAGCGCAGGACGGTCCAGGCCCGCTGGGCGCTGTCGTCGAGGTGGTAGACGGCCACCGCCGCCGAGGCGAGGTCGTCCCCGGCGACCATGACGACGGACCCCAGGCCGAGCGGCAGTCCGGCGCTGACGGACATCACCAGGCCGCGCAGATACTTCCGGTGGAAGGGGCGGTCGCGTTCGTTGCCGTAGATCCGGTTGGCACCGCGCTCGATCTGGCACATCGCGGTGGTGACGTTGACCAGTGAGAAAACGGCACCGAACCAGAGGGCGACTGCGGCGCCGTCGCCCGCCGTGCGCCGGCTGCGGCCGAGCGCGTCGTCGACGACACCGGCGCTGGGGCCCCGGGCGATCCTGTGGATCGTCAGTTCCGCGAGCCTGCCGATGTCCTCCGTGTGCAGCGTGGTGGACAGGCCCACGAAGGCGATCGCCAGGGGGACGACGGCGAGAACCGTCTGGAGAGCGAGGGCGCGGGAGTGACTGAACCCGTCGGCGTAACGGAACCGGACGAAGGCGTCCCGCAGCAGCCGCCAGCCGCCGTAACGGCGCAGCGCCGCCCATGCCTCGTCGGCGGACAGTTCTTCTCCGCTCATGTCCCGTGTCTCGGGGACCTTTGTCGCGGTACCCATTCACTTCCCCCGTTCCGGCAGCGGTACGGTCAGGGCGCCGGGCCCGGCCTCACCGGCCGGGCGGCGTCCCGGCGTCACCGGGCCGCCGCCCGGTTCCCGCGGCTGAGCGGGCTCGAGGACGGACTCGGCACGCCGGAAGCCGCGGTACTCGACTGGCGCGCCCGCCGAGGGGCCGCCGCGCGCGTAGCCGGTGTCCGCTGCCGGTGACGACCTCGCCGCCCTGCCGCGCGGCAGGGCCCGTACGGCACGCGTCCAGCCCCTCGGCCCCTGCGGCTCCGGCAGCAGCAGGTCGAGCCGCCCGTCGTCGGGACGGGTGCCCGGCAGCGATGTCGTCCCGCCCTGTACGGCGCCGGCGTTGCCGAACGGCACCACGCGGTCCGTAAGACGCGGTGGCGGGGCGTCGCCGGGGCGGACGCCGTGCGGGTGGTAGTTGCCCATGACGTCGCCGACGACACGGGCGC
>NZ_JACBWZ010000180.1 GCF_013870595.1 Streptomyces sp. WELS2
GAGCGCTCCCCGCACACCGGTCCGCCCGCGCCCGAGCGGGACGCCTGGGAACTCGCGCTGATCGAGGCCGCGCTGGCGACGGGCGTCCCCCTGCTCGGCGTCTGCCGGGGCATGCAACTGCTGAACGTCGCCCTCGGCGGCACGCTGGTCCAGCACCTGGAGGGACACGTGGAGACGGTCGGCGTGTTCGGCGGGCACCCGGTCAAGCCGGTGCCGGGGACGCTGTACGGCGGGATCGTCCCGGAGGAGCTGACCGTGCCGACGCACCACCACCAGGCGGTGGAGCGGCTCGGCGCCGGGCTGGTGCCCTCGGCCTACGCGGCGGACGGCACCGTGGAGGCCGTGGAGCTGCCCGCGGAGCGGGGCTGGGTGCTCGGGGTGCAGTGGCACCCCGAGCAGAGCGGGGACCTGCGGGTCATGCGCGCCCTGGTCGCAGCCGCTTCCTGAGCCAGGCCAGGGCGGCGTCGCCCTGGGCGCGCTGGAAGGGGCGCAGGGTGGGCAGGCCGGGCGGGGCCGGTTGCAGCGAGCCGTGCAGGAAGTATCCGGTGAGGGCGGCCAGCGCCGCGGTCACGGCGGCCGGGTCCGCGGTCCGGCCCACGGGGTGCGCGGTGAACACCTCGTCCGGGTCCGGTCCGCCCTGGGCCCGCACGCACGGCAGCATCACCAGCAGGTCGAACCAGGGCGCGGCGCGCAGGGCGTGCGGCCAGTCCACGAAGACGACGCCTCCGTCGTCCGTGAGCAGGATGTTGTCCGCGCGCAGGTCGTGCGCACCTTGTCCACGTAGCCGGCGTGGGTCGGGTAGAGCCGGCTGAGCACCGGTTCCGCGGTGGGCGGGAAGGACGGGTCGGACGGGTCGCCGTCGTCGTGGCGGTCCCAGGCGTCGGCGTCGCCGTTCCACGGGTCACGGGCGCCGTACAGGCCGCAGAAGACACCGCTGCCGGTGGTGTCGCGCAAACCGGTGAGGGTGCGGGTGGGCACCGTGACGTCCGGCAGGCGGACCCCGCCGGCGGCCAGTCCGGTGGCCGGGTCGCGCAGGAGGGTGCTCAGCGGCTGCCCGCTCGGCGGACGCGTACCGCCCCGCGCCCAGGCGGCCAGGTGACGCAGCGCCGCGTTCATCGCCCAGTGGCCGGGCCCGTCGTTGAACGGGGCCGAACCCGCGGCGCAGTCGGCCGACGGCGCGGCGGGGCCCGCCGACTTCCGCACGGTGGGCTCGCCCGTGTCGTAGGCCCACTGGTCGCCGTGCGCGGTGCCGGCCAGCTCCCAGTGCACGACGCTGTCGGTGTCCGGCTGCCGTGCGACAGCGGCGCCGGGCACGTCGGTCTCGGTGAGCACGACGAACGTGGGCACCGGCAGGTCGGTCCTGATCCGGGACGGGTTGGGCATCCGCAGGGTGTCGGCGAGCACGCCGCTGATCGGCGCGGCGATCGCGCTGTTGCTGTGCACCATGAAGCCGTCGTAGACCCCGGACACCGGCTGGACGGCGTTGACGTAGGTCGTCATGAAGCCCGCCGACTGCGACTCGCCGTCGGCGAGCAGGGTCCGGACCGGGAGCCCGCCGAGCGGGTCGGGCCCGTCCGGGGTGCGCAGTGCCTGGCCCGCCTGGGAGAAGATGTCGTAGGCGAAGGCGTCACCGGGGTGGACCAGGCTGCCGTACCGCGCCGGGTCCCAGCCCTTGAGGCCCTTGATCTCGCCCAGCCCGCCGTCGACCCCGACGGCCTGTGCCGAGACGCCCACCCAGGCGTAGCCCTGCCGCAGCAGTTCGTCCCGTTCGAACCAGTAGTCCGGCGAGAGGTCGAGCTGGCCGCTGACGTTGAGCCACTCCACGACCACCGTGCCGTTGAACTTCGCCGGGTCGACGGGGCGGCGCACCAGCAGGCGGCTCTTGTAGGGGGCGGTACCGGACGCGCGGACGTTCCACCGGCCATCCGGGGCCCACAGGCCGGACTTGGCGTACGACGTGGCGGTGCCCGAGATGAAGTACTCGCTCTCGGTGTAGCCGAAGGAGCCGAGGTCCTCCGCCGCGGCGAGGAACGGGAAGCCGTGGCTGCCGGCGGGCGGGACGGTGACGGTGGGGGTCGCGGCCCCGGCGGCGGAGGCCGCGGCCCGGGCGGCCGGCGGCGTGCCGAGAAGGGCGCCGCACAGCAGCGTTCCCAGCACGGTGGCGGTGACGGACCGCCGGGATAATCGGGTGGACATGCGCACGGTTGCCTCCGTGAATGCGGGTTCCGATGGGCTGGAACCGCAGTCTCGGGCAACGGTGGCGGGCTGCCATCGGCGAATCCACCGGTGTTCCGAGGGCGGTGAACGGTGGCGTACGACTACGCCGCGTGGATCCACACGCGTGGGGTGCACGAAGGCCGTGGGTCTCCGTGGGGCCGCGACATCCGATCCGCAAAACAATCCGGAGGAACAGCAGCCCCCGGCCCGCCGGTCGCAGCGGAAGCAGCACCGGCCGTGTACTTGACCCGTTCGGCGGACGGCGCCTCCGCCCCCGCGGCGGAGCGGGAAGGAAGACGGGGACACGGCACCGGCCGCGGCATCGAGGTGGCCCCGTGAACGGCCACCGGAACACGCCCGACGGCCGGTGCCGCCCGCACCCGCAGCACACCAGGACGGTATCCATGCAGACGTTCCTGCCCGACCCCGACTTCCGGCGCTCCGCCCTGCTCCTGGACCGGCGCCGGCTGGGCAAGCAGCGGGTCGAGGCGCTCCAGGTCCTGCGCGGGCTGACCGTGCCCGGCTACGGCTGGCGCAGGCACCCGGCCGTGCGGATGTGGAGCGGTTACGAGGAGGCCCTGGTCCGCTACGGTCTGGAGATCTGCCGGGTGTGGCGGGAACAGGGCCACCAGGACAGCTGCGCCGCGTCACTGGTCGCCGACTACGCCGGTACCCGCCCCGGCGCTCACGTGCGCGACCAGGCCGCGCTCGCCCGCGCCGGCGAACTGCCGCCGTGGCTCGGTGACGACGGCTTCCACCGCAGTCACCAGTCCGCGCTCGTCCGCAAGGACCGGGAGACCTACGCGGACCTGTTCCCCGGCGTCCCCGACGACCTGCCGTACGTGTGGCCGTCCTCGGACCGCGAGGCGGAGGGGCCAGCGTAGGGCGACCTCGCCGGAGCGGCGCGCGGTACGCGCACGGGCACCGGCTTCGTCGGGCCCCGTCGTACACGCCGTCAAAGACCGTACCGGACCACCGTGTCCCGGGCGGGACCTCGGGTTTCCATGGACGCGTCGGCCGCGGGCCCGGGACCGGTGTGTGTCCGGCAGTAGTCGTCGCGGACCGTCCGGTAGCCGGGCAGGCGGACAGTGCTCAGCAGTCGCGCCCATCGCGCGGCGTTCGTCTCGATGCCGCGGGCGACGCGGTCGCGGGCGGCCCGGTCGGGGGCGTCGACGAGTTGCCGGGCGTGCTCCCATGCCTGGGCACGCCAGGACCGGAACAGCTGCCGGGCGGTGAGGCCGGCGATGGGGTTCCAACGGTCGTCGGCGAGGGCGACGACCAGGTCGTAGCGGCCGGCGACATCCTGGACGGCGGGGCCGTAGGCACGGTCCAGGACGGCCTGGAAGCGGTCGTAATCGGGCTTGCGCGTGCCCCCTCCGGGACGGGTGAGTCCGAGGGCGGCGAGGACGTACGGCATGTCCCGCTGGATGTGCGCGTTCGCTCCCAGGAGCACGTCCTGCCCGGCGTTCACATCCAAGGTGCGCGCCGCCGCGAACGCCGCCTGCCAGGCGGCCGGGACGGGGCGTCCCGCGCGGTCGGCCTCGTAGGCGTCGAGGTACAGGCCGACGAAGCCGGTGTTGAGGCTGCCGGCGAGCCAGGACGGCTCGTCGAAGGGTTCGCCGTGGGCGACCGCCGTCTCCAGCGAGCGCTCGAGGTGGACGTAGATGGCTGGAAAGGGGGCGCTGTGGTCGCAGCCCAGCCGGTCCCGGATGCCCTCCAGGGCGCGGCGCGCGTCCTGCACGCAATGGATGGCCGGACCCTCGCACACGAGGGGCCCGGCCGTGACCGTGGGCGACGTGACGGCGGAGGCGGTGCCGCCGCTCAGGGCGAGGACGGCCGCCATGGCGACGGCCGTGCGTGTACGGACTCCGCGCGGCCGACGGGCCATGGCTCGCCCCTCCTCGTACTCCACGGCGGTGGGTGTGTCGCCTGCTGGAACGAGGCCGGGGGACGGGAGGTTACGGCCGGCGAGCCGGGGCCCCTTCCCGCGCCTGGGCCGTGCCACATCTCCGGCGCCCCGGCGTGAAAGGCCGGTGCAGCCCGCCCGTCGGGCCCGCGTCTGTACGGGCGGGCCCGACGGCGGCCTCCCGGAACAACAGGTGGCCTCACGGAACCACCGGTGGCCTTCCTGAACCACCGGTGGCCGACGCGGGGGCGTCGCTGTGCACGCGACCGGTCAGATCACTCCGAGGAGGCCGTAGCCGCCCAGGTGGGTGTGCTCCTTCTGCGGGAGGCCGACGGACGGGGCGGTGATCATGCGGCTGCCCTTGGCGGTGGGGCCGCCGGTGCCGCCGGGGAGGACCCAGACCGCGCCGGTGGAGAAGTTCTCCTCGGCCGCGCTGATGAAGAGTTCGGGCTTGCCGTCCTTGTTGATGTCACCGACGGCCACGGTGCTGCCGAACGAGTCCTCGGCCTCATCCGCGTCGGGGATGTCCGCGGTGTTCTGTGTGAAGGCGTAGGCGCCGGTGCCCAGGGCCCCGGTGCGGCGGCCGGGGATGACCGTCACCTGCCCGGCGTTCCTCCGGCCCGTGTCCTCCAGCGGCGCGCCGACCACGATGTCGGCCAGCCCGTCCCGGTTCAGATCCGCCACCGTGAGGGCGCCGCCGAACTTGTCCTCCTTCTCGCTCGCGTCGGGGACACCGGGGGTGTCCTGGGTCAGCTGCACGGGTTTGGCGTCCCGCGCGATGCCGTGCGCCGAGCCGTACCACAGGAGCACCCGGCCGCCGAGCGCGCCGTCGACTCCGGGCTTGTCCGGCTCGTCCGGGTCCCCGACCGCGAGATCGGTGTATCCGTCGCCGTTGACGTCCCCGGTGGCCGCGATCAGGCCGTTGCCCTTCTGCTGCTCACCGTCGAGGACGGGGTCGAGGTAGACCGCGCCGCCGCTCAGTTCGCTCAGCCGGACGGTGACGGCCACCTCGTCGGGGTAGCCCCATCCGTTGAAGTCACCCAGCGCGACGCTGCCGACGCTGGCGGTGTCCCGGGACTCCCTGGCCTCGCCGTAGGTGCCGTTGCGGCCGAACGGGCCGGTGAACCTCATCATCCCCTCGTACCCGGCGACGAGCACCTCCGTCTTCACACCGGGGCCGGTGCTCAGCGCGGCCACGTCGAGGCCGTAGTAGCTGCCCGCGGTGGTCGCCGGCAGATCGGTACCGGAGGTGAGCCCGTTCTTGCCGCCCCACAGGACCGTCACCATGCCGGCGTCCCTGCCCCGCGGGGTGTCCTCGTACGGCGTGGAGACCACCAGGTCCGCGTAGCCGTCCCGGTTCAGGTCGGCCGTCGCGGTGGCGGAACCGAACCCGTCGTCCGGCTCCGCCGCCCCCGGGATCCCCGCGGTGTTCTGTGTGATGATCGCCCGCCGGGACGTCGACAGCCCCGACTTCGACCCGTAGAGCACGACCACGGCGCCGGCTCCCGCCTTGCCGGCGACGTCCGCCCCGGGCGCGGGCAACACGGCGTCGCGGTAACCGTCGCCGTTGAAATCGCCGGGCACCGCGCCGTGCACGGCTGCCGCGGGCGTGGCCGGCAGCAGCGGAGCGCCCATGACGGCGGCGATCAGGAACGCCCCCGGTCTCCAACCGCCGCGCCGGCGACATCTGTTCACCATGAATCGGATCCCCTCCCTCGCGGCGCGCCTGTCGTGCGCCGCGGTCAGGGCATCCTAGGGGGCACCCGCGAAGCACCGGCAGCAGCCCCCGCCGGCGGGCGCCGGCCGCCCTGTGGTGGGTGCCGAGGAGCGGGTTCGGTGCGTGTCCTGGCCCGAACCAGCGGTCTGTCGCACTTGTGATCCATATACAGAAAGGAGCGGACTGGGTACGGAAAGTAGTCGATTTCCCGTCCCGCTCCGCGTGTTCATGCGGAAGGATTGTCTTCGGCCTTCATGGCACCAGCCCCGTAGCGGCTTTCCGTGGGCCGCTGGAAGGAGGAACGAGATGGACGACCCGGAAGTGACGGGTGAGGAGTACGAGTCCCCGATGATGGTCGAACTCGGGGAGTTCGCCGAGCTGACGAACGGCATCGGTTCCCAGTCCTGGGACACCATCTGGCTGTGGGACTGAGGTCCCGCTCGTGCCCGACACGCACGAGCCGGGCGGTGAGGGCGAGTTCGTCATCCTTCCCGACCGCGACGGCGTCCGCGCCCCCACCGCCCCGGGCACCGAGGTCCTGGCCACTCATCCGTCGGGACGGCCGCTGATCGTCGGCGCGCTCCACGGCGACCGGCTCCTGGTGAGCCGTACCCCCGCGCGAACCGTCGCGGTGGTGGGCTTCTGCCCGGTGGACCGGCGCCTGCTGGAGACCCGCCTGGCCGGCAAGCGGACACCGGCGGACATCCAGGCGGCCGTGTCGGGGCTCCCCGGCAGCCATCACGTCGTCGTCTCGTCCGGCGGAACGGTCCGCGCCTGGGGTACGTTGGCCCACACCCGGCGGCTGTTCCACGGCGCGGGGCCGCCGGCGTCCAACCGCGCGGACCTCCTGGCCGCCGGCGCCACCGCACTGGACGAGACCGCACTGGCCCTGCGGCTGCTCCTGCCCGGCGTGCCGCACCCGCTGTCGGAGACGACCGTGTGGCAGGGTGTGCGAGCGCTGCCCGGGGACCACTTCCTCGAACTGACCCCGGACGGCAGGACACGGACCGGGCGGCGATGGAGCCCGCCCCGCCCCGAGTCGACCCGCGCCCAGGCCGCCGTGCTGCTGCGTGAGGCTCTCTCCACCGCCGTACAGGCCCGGGTCGAGCCGGGCGCGGTCGTCAGCTGCGACCTGTCCGGCGGGCTCGACTCCACCCCGGTCGCCTATCTGGCCTGGCAGCGAGCGTTCCGGCTCGTCGCCTTCACCCTCACCGGTCTCACCAGTGAGGACGACGACACGGAAGCGGCGGTACGAGCGGCCGGTCACATGCCCGGAGCCGACCACAGGCTGATCGGCGCGGACGCGCTGCCCCATGCCCTGGAAGGGCTCTTCGACATCCGCCCCCGGCACGACGAGCCCTTCCAGGGGCTGCAGAGCGCACGCTTCCTGGAATTGGCGCGCCTGGCCCGGTCGGCCGGCTCCCGGCTGCACCTGACGGGCCACGGCGGTGACGAGGTCCTGACAGCCCCGCCGTCCTACGTGCACACGCTGATCCGGCAGCGTCCGTTGTCGGCCCTCGACCACCTCCACGGACAGCGGGGGTTGCGGCGGTGGTCGGTGCGGCAGACCTGGCAGCTGGTCAGCGACCGCCGCTCGTACGGGACTTGGCTCGCGGACAGCGCCCGGCACCTGTGCTCGCCGATGCCCGGCCAGTGGCGCGTTCCCCCGCCGCTTTGGCACCAGACGCTGCGGCTCCCGCCGTGGATCACCGAACAGGCCGCGGAGGCGGTGGCGGACGCGCTCACCGACGCGGCCCGCCATGCCCGGCCGCTGGCCGAGACCCGTACCCAGCACCTGGCCCTGGAGAACATCAGGACGTCCGGACGGATCGCCCGGCTGGTGGACCAGCTGACGGGCGAGGCGGGTGTGCGGACCGCCACGCCCTACCTCGACGACCGCGTGGTGGAGATCTGCCTGGCGACCCGCCCCGAGGAACGTTCCACGCCCTGGGAGTTCAAACCGCTGCTGCGGGAGGCCCTGGAGCGGACCGTGCCCCGTGGAATGCTCCAGCGTTCCACGAAGAACGACATGGCCGAGGACGTCCACACCGGCCTGCGCGGCCGGCGGCAAAGGCTCGCGGCGCTGTGCGAGGACTCGCGGCTGGCCCGGATGGGACTGATCGACGCCGGGAAACTGCGCCAGGCGTGCCTGGCCCCGCAGCGGCCAGGGCCCCTGCCGGCCGCCCTCATCCTGACGCTCAACTGCGAATCCTGGCTGCGTGGCCGCGGGTCACCCATGCCTCGCACCACCGCCGGCGGCCCCGTGCCCGGCGGGGCCGGCCCGTGACACACCTACCGGAGGAACATGGTGAGGAAAGCGAGAGGTGCGGCCCTGGCGCGGCCCGGCGATCAGCGGCCCCTGACCCCGGGACGGCGTCTGTGCGCGGTGCTGGCCGTCGGCGCGGCACGCCTCCTGACGCGCCGGCCGCCCCACGACGTGCGGCGCGTGCTGACCCGCTTGGCCAGGGGAGCGAGACCGGCGACCTACGAGGAGGCGGCGGCGGCACGAGCGGCGGTTCTCCGGGTGAGCGTCATGTGCGCCGGTGACGGCTGTCTCCAGCGGTCCGTGGCCATCGCCCTGCTGTGCCGTGCGCGGGGCGCGTGGCCGACGTGGCGGGTGGGGATCCGTACGATGCCTTTCCGCGCGCACGCCTGGGTGGAGGCGGAGGGGACCGCGGTCGGGGAAAGCACCGACACCGCCCTGTGGCGGCCGCTGATCACCGTCGGGAACCACTCCTGGGCAGGGGAAGCCCGGCCATGACGCGGAGACCACGACCGCACCCCACGTGACGACCGTCGCGGCCGGGGACGGGCCGGTTTCTGCCGGGCGAGCGCGGCGGACGGTACCGCTTCATCGAGCGGCTACGGTCCGCCGGCCTCCTGGACTCCGGGCAGCGGCGGCCCGCGCCGGGCCCGCCACGGCCGGCCGGCTCATTCTCCGGGCCACTTGTCGCCTCGTACGCGGGCGTGGAGGTGTTCGTCGTGCCACCCGTCCGCGTGCAGGAGGGCACGGCGCATGGTGCCCTCCAAGGCGAAGCCGGCCCTCGTCGCCACCCGGCAGGACGCCGGGTTGGCCACGGAGTGGGCGAGGCGCAGCCGGTGCAGGCCCAGGTCGTCCACGGCCCACCGGCTGAGGCGCACGGTGGCGTCCGTGATGACGCCGGCGCCGCGGCCGGCGGGCAGCAGCCAGTACAGGATCTCGGCGCTCCCGCCGCTCAGATCGATGTCCCCCCAGCCGATCAGCCCCATGGGGCGCTCGCCGAGGCGCGCGACGGCCCAGATCGCCGTCTGCTCGGATGTCCATCGCTCATGCCAGCGTGCGATCCGCGCCCGGGCGTCCTGAAGGGAGACGTCACGCCCCGGACGGTTCCACTGCTGGATATCCGGGTCTTGAGCGGCGTCCACGAGGGCCTGGGCATCCTCTTGCCGCCACGGACGCAGTTCCACGTCCCCGTCGAGCCGGAACACGGGTTGTCCGCTCCGGCTCATCCGGCCCGCGGGCACCACGGCAGGTGTCGAAAGGATCATCGGGGCATCATGCCACCAGGGTCGTGGGAGGCAGGGCGCGGTCGGGGACGACGGGCCCGTCAGTGTCCGCACCGTCACCGCGCCGTTCCCCGCTCCCGCGCCGGGTGCGGTGTCCGTGCGTCGGTGGACGTGCGGTACACCTACCGGCTCCCAGGGCCGGCTCCGGGGTGCCGATGCCGACGAGGAGGAGGTCCGCGGCGGCCCTGGGCGATGGTGCCGGCGCGGGCACCGAGGCGACCCGCCCCGGCGG